>JAYUCJ010000161.1:0-24903 GCA_043740415.1 Polaromonas sp.
GCCGGGCTTGACCGTGACGCGAAAGAAGAATTACTTAAGCTACGCGCAGAAGTCACCCAGCTGCGCGCAGAAAATGACAAGCATCTATCGATCGTCAACACCTCAGGATTGACCCTGGTCAGCGAGAAAGCAGAAAAAGACAAGCTAAATTCTCAACTCAAGCAGCTAGAAACAGACAACCGAACGCTGCGAGATGATTTAGGTTTTTTCGAAAAACTCACCAATGCTGGCAACGCTGGCAGTTTGGCCATTCGCAGTCTGCAGGCCGATTTGGTTGCCGGCAATCAAATCAAATGGCAAGCCTTGGTGATTCAGCCCATCAAAAATGCACCTGAGTTCACTGGCAAATTAGAGTTAACGCTTTCTGGTTTGCAAAACGGCAAACCTTGGAGCATGAGCCTGCCAGGCGGCCCAGTGCCCCTGCAGCTGACGCAGTACAAACGCGCGGAAGGTTTGGTCGATTTACCACCACAAGTCATCGTTAAAGCTGTTTCAGCCAAGGTGCTGGACGGCAACACTTCTAAAGCCATGTTGGCCATAAAGTTGTAAGATAGCCGACCGTGCTGAGCCAACCGAAAACAACTTAAACAACGAAAACCACGCCAATTGGGAGACACCATGTTCGCAAAAAAGAAACAGCCACCGATCAAAAGTTTGATTGCTGTAGGCAGCCACATTGAAGGCAATCTGAAGTTCACCGATGGCTTGCGCGTGGATGGCGAGGTCACGGGCGACATTCGCTCAAACGCTGAACACCCCAGCATTTTGGTGATTTCTGAAACCGCCACTGTGACTGGACAAATTTTTGCCGACCACGTCATCATCAACGGTCGTGTGAATGGCCCCGTGCATGCCACGCAGATGCTAGAGCTGCAGCCAAAGGCGCAAATCGTGGGCGATGTGTTTTATAAAGCCCTTGAGATGCACCAAGGTGCGGTGATCACAGGTTTGCTGCAACCTGTCTTGCAAGGCTTTGAGACAGACGTGAAAACCACGCTCAAATTGGCAGCGAACAACAAATAATTTCGTCGCAGGCTGAAATTGCCTTACAAAACACGTGTTTTTGCAGGGAATCGCAATTCCCGATAAAATTACTTAACTATTAAATTCGATATAGATATTCCTGATTGGAGAACGCCATGAGCGCAGTTGCAGAAAACATTCAAACCCAAATGCCAGAACCCATTGTCTTTACGGACAACGCGGCCGCCAAAGTAGCAGACTTGATCGCCGAAGAGGGCAATCCTGATTTGAAATTGCGCGTGTTTGTGCAAGGCGGCGGGTGTTCAGGTTTTCAATATGGTTTCACGTTTGATGAAATCACCAACGAAGACGACACCACCATGTCAAAAAATGGCGTGTCGCTCTTGATTGATGCGATGAGTTACCAATATTTGGTCGGTGCTGAAATTGACTACAAAGAAGACTTGCAAGGCGCGCAGTTCGTCATCAAAAATCCAAATGCAACAACCACTTGCGGTTGCGGCTCAAGCTTCAGCGCTTAATACGGGTAAATCGCACCTAAGATACGGGAGCCTAGCGCTCCCGTGACGCTTTTAAAGCTGGCAGTTTCACGCAGAATGGCTTTTCTGGCCAACCAAGCAAATGCCGCTGCCTCGACCTGCAAAGGCGGCAAACCAAACGCTTCCGAGCTGACGACGGCCATACTTGGTAATGCCACTTGTAATCGGCGCATCAGGTGGCCATTTAACGCGCCACCGCCGCAAACAACCACTGTTTTAGCGTTACCAGCAAAGACTTTTGCGTTTTTAGCGGCCGCCAAGGCCGTGAATTCTGTCAATGTTGCCTGTATATCAACGGGCGCAACATTCTCAAATCCTTGCATATATTGCTGCAACCATGCTGGATTGAACAAATCACGCCCTGTGCTTTTGGGTGGTATTTTGCCGATAAATGGCTCTGCCATGAGTTGGTTCAACAACGCTTGGTTAACCTGCCCAGAGGCGGCCCAAGCGCCATCAGCGTCAAAAAATTGGCTGGTATGCAAGTGGCACCAATGATCCATCAATGCATTGCCTGGCCCGCAATCAAAGCCCAGCGACGGCTCATCTTTCCCCAAAACACTGAGGTTTGAAATACCGCCCATATTGAGCACCGCAACGGATTCGTTTTGATGCCCGAAGACGCCCTGGTGAAATGCGGGAACCAAAGGCGCGCCTTGACCGTCGGCAGCCACATCGCGACTTCTGAAATCAGCCACCACATCGATTTGGGTCAACTCGGCCAACAAGGCTGGGCTGTTCAACTGCAGCGTATAACCTGTGCCATCAAACTCGCCTGGGCGATGACGCACGGTTTGCCCATGCGCGCCTATAGCGCGAATATCGGTTGGTTTTAGGTTTGTTTGCGCAAGTAGCTGCGTCACAACCTGTGCATAAACACGTGTTAAGGCATTGGCGGCTAATGCGGCACGATGCAGTTCGTTATCGCCTGCCGAATTCAGCGCTAACAGTTCTGCCCGCAAGCTTGCCGGAAAAGGGGCACTTGCGAATGCGCTAACTTGGGCGCTAACTTTGGCGGTAACTGCGGGTATTTGGCCAGCAAAATCGTAAATAACGCCATCCACACCATCCAATGATGTGCCGGACATCAAACCGATGTAGCGTTCAGACATCGGCTTATTCGGCGCTGGCAAGTCTCACTGATGCCGCTTGCGCAAGCTGACTGCGCATGAAAGCCGAAGCTTTGTCAAACACCGGCTTGGTAGTTGCCGACAAAGGCTGTGAGCCACCGCCCTCAGCCACCAGCGTCAACGGGTCTTTGTGCTCGCCATCAATGCGGAACTCAAAATGCAAATGTGGCCCCGTGCTAAAACCGGTGCTGCCAACAGCACCAACGATGTCGCCTCGCTCAACTTTTTGACCTTTTTTAACGCCGATGCGGCTCAAATGGGCAAACAAGGTGCTCTTGCCATCGCGATGCTTGATTTCAATCACATTGCCATAGCCACGCTGTGAGCTGGCGAATTCAACCACACCGTCGCCCACGGTGCGCACAGGCGTGCCCGTTGGTGCTGCGTAATCGATGCCTTTGTGGGCGCGTTTGTCATTGGTGATGGGGTGCACGCGAATGCCGTAACCACTGGACATGCGGGTAAATTCAAGGGGAGATGCCAAAAATGCTTTACGCAGGCTTTCGCCGTTAAAGGTGTAATACTGACCCTTGCTGCTAGCCGCGTCTTGGAACAACATGGCTTGGTTGGATTTGCCATTGTTGACAAATTCAGCGCTCAGCACTTTTCCGCTGCGCATGGTCTCGCCATCCGCCTGCAGGGTTTCATAGACGACTGAAATCCTGTCGCCTTTGCGCAGCGAGCGGCGAAAATCAATTTGACCCGAAAAAATCTCTGCCATTTGCATGGCCACAGCATCTGGAATGTTCGCCTCATCTGTCGCCGCAAAAAGTGATGAACTGATCGTGGCACTGCCCAAAGCTTGTACAGCAACCAAGGGCGCTGACTCGAAGCGGGAGACAAATCCAGCATCCTTACGCTCAATCAGCAGGCGCTGAAACGTGTTATCTGCATCTTGATTTACCCAGCGCGCTGTCAATTTAAGCAGACGGCTGCCATTCGCCTCCACCGTCACCAAACGACCTGTGCGGCCCAACAGCACTTGCTGCAATTCTTTGTTACTGCGCAAATACGCCGCAGCCGTGCTGTCAACCAGCCCCAAACGCTTCAACAGCGTCTCGGGGGTGTCACTCGCGCGCGTGGTGGTGGTGCGAAACAAGCTCAAAGGCGCTACCGGCAGCGCCACGAGCGGCTGCTTGCCAGCTGTAACTTGGGGGGGCAGAGCGAGGTTTTCAATAATCTCACGCACGACAACATCTTGGCTGCTTGCATCGATTGAGGCGATCGCATACGCGCCGCCGCCCATCGTCAACAACAGGGTGGCAACAGCTGCAGCCAAGCGCTGAGGATGACGGTGAACACTTTGCACAGCGCGGTTTAAAACGGCCTGCGCTGTACTTTGAAAATTAGTCAAATCGATTAACGCACGGGTGCGTGGTATGTTGGAATAAGCGACACTGCAGGGTAAAACAATGGCGGCGATAAAATGGGTCGCTTGTAGGCAACATCCTACAGTATATCGTTTTCTTGCTTTTTTACAAAATACTTATATGAATCAACTACATAGCTCACAAATTGATACAAATGTGATATCTGACAAGGTCTCGGACTCGGTCAAAGAAGCCTTGCGTATCAGCTTGCGTGGCTGTGATGAGCTGTTGCCGCAGGCCGATTGGATCAAGAAATTGGTCAAATCTGAGGCGACCAAGAAGCCGCTGCGCATCAAACTTGGCCTTGACCCCACGGCACCCGACATTCACATCGGCCACACCGTGGTGCTGAACAAAATGCGCCAATTGCAAGACTTGGGGCACAGCGTCATCTTTTTGATCGGTGATTTCACCAGCTTGATTGGCGACCCCTCTGGCCGCAACAGCACCCGGCCACCGCTGACCAAAGAACAAATCCAGGCCAATGCCGAGACGTATTACAGGCAAGCATCCTTGGTTTTAGACCCGGCAAAAACCGAAATTCGCTACAACAGCGAGTGGAGCGACCCGCTGGGGGCACGCGGCATGATTGAGCTGGCGGCCAAATACACTGTCGCGCGGATGATGGAGCGCAATGACTTCAATGACCGCTTCAAAGCCGGCCAATCCATCAGCGTGCATGAGTTTTTGTACCCCTTGATGCAAGGTTATGACTCGGTTGCGCTCAAAAGTGATTTGGAATTGGGTGGTACGGATCAAAAATTCAACCTGCTGATGGGGCGCCATTTGCAGCAGGAATATGGCCAAGAGCCGCAATGCATTTTGACCATGCCCTTGCTGGAAGGCTTGGACGGCATTGAAAAGATGTCGAAGAGCAAAAACAACTACATTGGCATTTCCGAGGATGCCAACACCATGTTTGCCAAGGTGCTGAGCATTTCTGACGTGTTGATGTGGCGCTGGTACACGCTGTTGAGCTTTCAATCCGAAGCCGCCATCGAAGCGCTTAAAGCTGAAATCACCGCCGGCCGCAACCCTAAAGACGCCAAAGTTGCCCTAGCCAAAGAAATCACCACCCGTTTCCACTCCGCAGCAGCGGCCGATGCAGCGGAGCAGGACTTCATCAACCGCAGCAAAGGCGGCGTGCCGGATGAGATTGCCGAGATCAGCCTGCCTTTGGGCGACGGCGGCGCGGCCGTCGGCATTGGTGCGTTGCTGAAAATGGCGAACTTGGCCGCCTCCAGCGGCGAAGGCAACCGCTTGATAGACGGCGGCGGCGTGCGTATCGACTCTAACGTGGTGAGCGACAAAGGCCTGAAACTAGGCGCTGGCGTGTACGTGCTGCAAGTGGGGAAACGCAAGTTTGCCAAAGTCACGTTGCGTTAATATGCTGTATTTTGCTATACTATCAATAGCATTATAGGCAATAAATACGCCGGATAGAGTCGTTTTTAGCCTTATTTTGTACTCTTCAAGCCATTTCGACCCGATTTAGCCGTTTTACCTGCTTTACACGTCATGTCACTAGGCTGGCAAGGTATGCAACGGAATGTCGTGCGCCACGGCCAAAACCTCTAATTCGGGCCGTGATTGTGTCAACATCCAGCTGGCGATCCGGCTGTGGGTAGCTGGTGCAAACAGGGTTTTCATGCCAGTAACCGAAATGCCGACCAAACCGCACAGCGATGCTGCAAAATGCGGCTCCAGCGCCGCCACGGCCACGCGGCCATCCTTGCAGGCGTAAACGCGGTAACCGGCGTGGCCACCGCCTACGGCTGCGCCAGGTTTGGTCAAACCCCAAGTACGTGGCAATCCGATGTACGAGGCGGCTTCTGACAAGGCAACTTCTATTTGAGTGCCAGCTCCTTTACTGCGCTGCTTCAATACGGCTTGCAAGACGGCCTCGGTCGCCATCAGCGAGCCGCCCATGTCGGCGTACAGGCTGGCGGGGAGTTCCAAGCCGGGAATCAAGTCGTTTTCAGCCATGTAGGTCAAATCATGGCCAGGCTCTTCCGCCCGCGCACCAGGCGCACCGACGATGGCGACCATGTTGAGTTGCGGGTATTGTTTGTGCAGCAGTTTCCAAGTCAGCCCCAGCTTTTTCAGCGCCAAGGGGCGAAATGAGGTGAGCAACACATCGGTTTTTGCCAATTCACGGTGCAAAGCGCGCTGGCCAAGCTCTGTTTTCAAGTCGGCTTTGGCGATGCGCACACCGAGATGTAACTGCTCATAGGCGTTGGGGTTGTACAAGCCCATGGGGTCACCATTGGGGGGTTCTAGTTTGACGCACCTTGCCCCCATCGCTTTGCAGCGCATCAGCGCGGCCGGGCCAGGCAAGTTCAGGCTTAAGCTGAGGACGCGAACGCCTGTGAGTGCTTTCATGTATCGCAAAGGCAATGAGCGAAATTAACGAACAATGATTTCAACGCGTCGGTTTTGGGGCTCGTCCACCTCATCCGCCGTGGGGACCAAGAGCTCGCGCTTGCCGCGACCCACGGCCTCAAGCCGCGATGTCGCAGCGCCCTTGTCAACCAGCAACTGCGCGACCACTTTAGCGCGGCTGAGCGACAAGGTGTCGTTGGCGGCCAGCGACCCAGTCGAATCCGTGTGCCCCGTGATGACCATGTCTGCACCGCTGCGGTTGGTGGCATCTTCGAAAATTTTGGGCAGCTGCGCGAGTGCGTCTGGCGTCAGCATTGTGCCGCCTGGCATGAAGTTCAGCACATACTTGGTAGCTCGTGGTGGCATTGCCGCGTACAACTGCGGGTAGGCTTTTTGCACCTCTGCGGCTGATGTCATATCGACCTTCAAGGCTTTGTCTTCTTGAGCCGTCACGCGCTGGTAAGGCGTGCTGAGCACTTGCTCGGATTTGGCGGATTTGACCAAGACAGCGGAGGCGGAACCATCGGCCTGCGGCAACAAAACCACCTTGGTCAAGGGCGCGCAGGCGCTGAAAACGGCAGCAAAAAGGGCGGCAAGTGCAACCGCAGCGACGCTTCTAACACTAAAGTGAATCACAGCTTGTCCTCCGTATCGACGATGAAGTCGGTGCCGCGAATGCCGACACTGAGGGTTTTCGTTTTCACCTGAATCGCCTCGGGATTGATCTTGGCGATCAAACCCGTCAGCATGCGCATGGAGCCCTGCAGCAGGTTGATCAACATGCCGCCATTTTGCGTGGTGGCGTCAAAGCTGAAGGTTTGGATGTTGAATTGGCTGTTTTCAGACAACACCAGCGTGCTGCCATCGCGCAACACCACACTGGCACTGCTTTGCTTGCCGGCGATCAAGCGCGCGTTCTCAAAAACCGCATCGCCGCTTTTCAAAACGCGCTCGCCCTGGGTGTCGCTCACGCGAACATCGCCAGTTACGATTTTAGCTGTGCCAGCCGCTGCTGTGGCTGCAGCCGTTTGTGCATTCGCATACGTACTACTCAGCGCCAGTAGGCTAGCAGCGACCAAAGCCAATATTGGTTGATGTATTTTTTTCATGTATCCCTTCACCCTCTTTTAATTATTTGATTCTACACTTTCGCGTCAAAACCTGTAATAAATGTCATAGCCACGCAACTTTAACTTACCATGCGCATCAGGCTGTTATATTCACTTACACTTATCTAACCCCTTAATCTTACCCCTTACTTTGATTGCTCAATCATGCTGAAACCATCTCGCAACTTCATTTTGAGCGCAGTTTTACATGCCAGTTTATTCAGCGCATTGCTGCTCCCAGCATTGGCACACAGCGCAGAACTGGGCGATTTTTACAACTTAGGCCAGCGGCCGACTGAAACGGCCATGAGAGCCGGTTTTATTGTTTTGAATGCGCCACTGTATCAAGGCTCGGATGAGCAAAAAGTGACCGTCGTCCCCGGTATTTTTTTGCATGCCTCCAACGGCTTGTTTGCTGACCCCTTCAACGGCATTGGCTACAGTTTTGACCCAGCGGGCGCTTTGAATTACGGCGTACGCGTCAACCTGGAAACCGGTCGCGGCGTAGAAACAGCGCTACCCGGCTTCGAGAAAATCAAATCGAGCTTGAATCCAGGTGTATTTGCCAATTACGCCGTGAACGACACATTGACGCTCAAATCAGCGCTACGCCTAGGCTTGGGTGATGGCGCTGACGGTAGCTTGCTCAATCTAGGCGCAAGCTACAAGGTGTACAACGAAAACTACATCAGCGTCGCCTTGAATGCGTCGGTCAAGTACGCCAACAGCAGCTATATGCAGTCGTATTTTGGGGTGTCATCGGCGCAATCCGCCGCTTCTGGCCTCAAAGCCTACCAACCCAGCGCCGGTTTTTCTATGGCGCAAGTGGGGGTGACGGCGGGCTTCCCGATTTCGCGCGAAATCTACATCTTTTCTAGCGTGTCCGTGCAGCGCTTGCTGGGCGATGCGGCCAACAGCCCTTTAACTAAAAAGCAAAACCAAATCAGTGCTTTTGTAGGCTCGGTTTACAGTTTTTAAGGCTTGGATTTAGCCGTAGATTCGGTTTTAGCTTTGGTTTTGTAGGGATTCGCAACCCCCATATCCGCCAAGATTTGAATCTCCAAAGCTTCCATCGCATCGGCATCAGCGTCGCTGGTTTCGTGGTCAAAACCTTGGGCATGCAACGCGCCGTGCACCAGCAAATGCGCATAGTGGGCCGCCAGCGTTTTTTTATTCTCTTTGGCTTCTGTCGCGACCACGGGGGCGCACAGCACCAAATCAGCGGCAACGTGGGGCGATTGCGCGTAGTCAAACGTCAGCACATTGGTGGCGTAATCCTTTTTGCGGTAGCTGGCGTTCAGCGCTTGGCCCTCTTCCGCATCGACAATGCGCACGGTGATTTCGGCGGATTCAACGTCGGCCAGCAACGCATGTTTGAGGTATTTGGTCACCGCATGGCGCGGCAAGGCGGCGCGGTGGCGGGCGACGTCAGAGAATTTGGCAAATTGCAATGAAAGTGTCAGGTTTATGGCCATTTTAGGTGTATTTTTAAGCTATAGCCGGCGTATTTACTGCCTAAGATGCTATTAAATATATAGTAAATTAAAATTATGTCTTCGTTGATTTTTTAGCATCATACGCGTCAACAATGCGCGCGACCAGCGGGTGGCGCACCACATCGGCACTGGTGAATTTTGTAATCGCAATGCCTTGCACCCGCTTCAACACCTTTTCAGCGTCCACCAAGCCGCTGAGCTGGGTTTTCGGCAAGTCAATCTGACTCACATCACCCGTGATCACCGCTTTCGCGCCAAAACCTATGCGCGTTAAAAACATCTTCATCTGCTCGGCGGTGGTGTTTTGCGCTTCGTCCAGGATGATAAAAGCGTTGTTCAGGGTGCGGCCGCGCATAAAAGCCAGCGGCGCGACTTCTAACTGTTGCCGCTCAAACGCTTTTTGCACCTTGTCAAAACCCATCAGCTCGTACAAGGCGTCGTACAGCGGACGCAGATAGGGGTCGATTTTTTGCGTCAAATCACCCGGTAAATAGCCCAAGCGCTCGCCCGCTTCGACGGCAGGGCGTGTCAAAACGATGCGTTGCACAGAACTTCGCTCCAGCGCATCGACGGCACTGGCCACCGCCAGATAGGTTTTCCCGGTACCGGCTGGGCCTATGCCCAGCGTGATGTCGTGGCTGGCAATGTTGTCTAAATAGGTTTGCTGGTTCGGCGTTCTGGCTTGCAAATCTAAGCGACGTGTGACCAAACCGCCGTCTTTTTTACCGCTTTTGACCAAATCCGGGTCGCCAGCGAGCATGATTTGCACGATATCGGTCGCAATCGGCTTGTCTGCCATTTCGTACAGCGCTTGCAGCATTTCCAGCGCCAACGCTGCTTTTACCTTGGTGCCGTCAATTTTGAACTGCTCGTGCCGGTGCGCAATGCTGACACCCAGCTCGGCTTCTATGGTTCGCAAATGCACGTCTAGCGGGCCGCAGGTGTGGCCGGTGCGGGTGTTGTTGGGCGGCGAAAAGGTGTGACGCAGAATCAAGTGCAGAATCCTTAGATAATCATGTTACATCGTATTTAGGTGTTCTAATTTACACCAAGACAAGCTTACTCCACATAACGACAAGACAAACCTACATGATTGGTAAATTAACCGGCAGGCTGTGCGACAAAAACCCGCCGCAAATCGTCATCGATTGCCACGGCGTGGGCTACGAGGTTGATGTGCCCATGAGCACGTTTTACAACCTGCCGTCGTTGGGGGAACAGGTCACGCTGCTCACACATTTCGTTGTGCGTGAAGACGCACAAATCCTGTTTGGCTTTCAAACCGCGCAAGAGCGCTCGGCGTTTCGCCAGCTCATCAAAATCTCTGGCGTGGGAGCGCGCACCGCTTTGTCGGTACTTTCGGGCATGAGCGTGGGCGAGCTGGCACAAGCCATCACGCTGCAAGAAGCCGGCAGATTGATCAAAGTCCCGGGCATCGGCAAAAAGACGGCCGAACGTTTGCTGCTGGAACTCAAAGGCAAGATGGGCACAGATATTGGCCTGCCAATGCATACCGGTAGCGACGCACAGATTGACATTCTGCAGGCTTTGGTGGCACTGGGCTACAGCGACAAAGAAGCGGCCTTGGCACTGAAAGCGCTGCCGCAAGAAATCAGCGTGAGCGACGGTATCAAGTTGGCGCTGCGGGCCTTAGCCAAATAGCTATCGAAGTAATCAGCGAAATAATTAAAAGCAAACATGAGCATCCAAACCGACGATTTCGGCCTGCCGCCACCGGACAAGCGGATGATGTCTGCCGCTGCCGCCTCGCCCAACGAAGAAGCGGTCGAGCGCGCCTTGCGACCCAAACTCTTTGACGAGTATGTGGGGCAAACCAAGGTACGCGAGCAGCTGGAGATTTTTATTGGCGCGGCCAAAATGCGCAACGAGGCGATGGACCATGTGCTGCTGTTTGGGCCGCCGGGTTTGGGGAAAACCACGCTATCGCACATCATTGCGCACGAATTGGGCGTCAATTTGCGCCAAACCAGCGGGCCTGTGCTGGAAAAGCCGAAAGATTTGGCGGCGCTGCTGACCAATTTGGAAAAGAACGATGTGCTGTTCATCGACGAAATTCACCGCTTGAGCCCCGTGGTGGAAGAGATTTTGTACCCCGCGCTGGAAGACTTTCAAATCGACATCATGATTGGCGAAGGGCCGTCAGCGCGCTCGATCAAGCTGGATTTGCAGCCTTTTACGCTCGTGGGAGCGACGACTCGGGCGGGCATGTTGACGAATCCGCTGCGCGACCGTTTTGGCATTGTCTCGCGGCTGGAGTTTTACACATCGCAAGAACTGGCGCGGATTGTGAAACGCAGCGCGAACTTGCTGAATGTGCCGACAGACGAAGAAGGTGGCTTTGAGATAGCCCGCCGTTCACGGGGCACACCCCGTATTGCCAACCGCTTGCTGCGCCGCGTGCGCGATTATGCTGATGTGAAAGGCAAGGGGCGCATCACGTTAGAGATTGCCAACAAAGCCTTGGCCATGCTGGATGTGGATCCACAAGGCTTGGACATCATGGACCGCAAGATGTTGGAAGCGGTGATCCACCGGTTTGATGGCGGGCCCGTGGGGCTGGACAACATCGCCGCCAGCATTGGCGAGGAGCGCGACACGATTGAAGACGTGATTGAGCCGTATTTGATTCAGCAAGGCTACCTGCAACGCACCCCGCGTGGACGGATTGCAACATTGGCTGCGTATCGACACTTGGATGTGCTGCCGCCTAAGGACAGCGCTGTGCTGTTTAACGAGAAAGAATAAGCCAGTTCCGTTCGGACTGAGCTTGTCGAAGTCATCGCAACCCTTCGACAAGCTCAGGGCGAACGGGTTTGTTGGATCTGCTAATGCAGCACGCGTGCGCCAGGCGTGTTCGCCTCTAGCACGAAAAGCGCAACGGGTGCTTCAAAGCGCTCACCATCTTCCGCCACACAAAAATAGCTGCCATGCATGGTGCCAGTCGGTGTGCGCAGGCGGCAGCCGCTGCTGTATTGGAAGGACTCGCCGGGTTTGAGCAGTGGCTGGTGTCCGACCACACCCAAGCCTTTGACCTCTTCGGTATGACCGGAGGCATCAACAATGACCCAATGCCGTGAAATCAGCTGCGCTGGCACGCTGCCCGTGTTGTTAACCGTGATGGTGTAGGCGAAAGCGTAGCTGTCCTCCTGCGGATCAGACTGCTCGGCGATGTATTGCGTGGTGACGGCAACTTCAAATTTGTATTTACTCATCAGAGCATTTTAGATTCGAAATTTACCGCCACACTGCCATGCATTTATTCCGGCTTGATGCCCGCAGATTTGACCAACTTGCCCCACTTGGCGGCTTCAGATTTGATGAACGCATCAAACTGCTCTGGCGTGCCGCCACCTAGTTCATTGCCTTGCCCCAGCATTTGCTCCTTGATTTGTGGGTCTGCAAACGCCTTGTTGGTGATTTCGTTGAGCAACTTGATGATGTCACGCGGTGTGCCCGCAGGCGCCACGAAACCTTGCCAGTTTTGCACCTCAAAACCAGGTACGCCCGACTCGGCCATGGTTGGGACATCAGGGAAAAGGGGCGAGCGCTTGGCACTGGTCACCGCCAAGGCGCGCAATTTGCCAGCCTTCACGTTCGGCACAGCCGAATACATTTGCTCAAACATCATGTCGACCTGGCCGCCCAGCAAATCAGTTGTTGCAGGTGCACCACCTTTGTAGGGAATATGCGTCATAAAAATACCCGCCAATGATTTGAACATCTCACCCGACAAATGGTGTGAGCCACCCAAGCCGCCGGATGCAAATGTCAATTGACCTGGCTTGGCTTTGGCAGCAGCAATCACGTCTTTCACGTTTTTAAAAGGTGAGTTCATAGGTACCGTGAGCATCAACGGGCCTTTTTCAATCAGCGCAATCGGTATCAAATCTTTGGCGGGATCGAAGTTCATTTTCTTGAACATGGTCGGATTCACCGCCAGTGGCGCAAAATTGCCCATGCCAATCACGTAGCCGTCTGGCTTAGCACGCGCCACCATTTCAGTGCCAATGTTGCCACCCGCGCCGGCTTTGTTGTCCACAATCACAGGCTGTCCCAGCGCTGCTGATAAAAACTTGCCAAATTGGCGTGAGCGCTGGTCTGCATTGCCACCGGCTGCGTAAGGGCAAATCAAAGTGATGGGTTTGCTGGGGTATTTGTCTTGGGCAAAAGCGCTGTGCGCGACCCATTCTGGCAAAGCGGAGGCGAGCAAACTGGCTTGTAGCAAACTGCGGCGTTTCATGGGAGCTCCTGGAATAAAAATAATGGCTGATTTTAACTGTCGAGCAATTGCTTCGCCATAGGGAATTCCAGCAATGCGGCTGCGTTAACTGGCGGCTTGTGCTGACAAATTGGCCGATTGCGCACATTTTTCACAAATGCAAGCTAGATTGCGCTTTTTTGGCGGTACGCGCGCCAGCAAATCCGCATCAAACTTGACCGCCGTACACCAGCAGGGCGCTTGTTTGACACCGGTTTCGCGCTCGATTTCCATCGCGCATTGGTTGATATGCCCGCACAGAGGGCATTTATTGGGTGTAGCCGGTGTATTCATTGCCTATGTTGCTCTTTATTTAATAGCAATACTTAGTTTTTCTGCAGCTGCAGTTTTACTAAAAGTCACTTTGCGCCACACCCATTTCAACGCGGCGGGCACATCGTCCACCAAGGTGAACACCGCCGGAATCACCAGCAAGCTGAGAAAGGTCGACGTGATCAAACCGCCAATCACCGCCACCGCCATCGGGCTGCGGAAGCTGCCGTCCGCGCTGCCCCAACTCATGGCAATCGGCAACATGCCGGCACCCATGGCGATGGTGGTCATCACAATCGGGCGGGCACGTTTGTGGCAGGCGTCTAAGAGCGCATCGACGCGGGACATAGGCGGTACCGCAGGCTGCGTTTCAGTGGCATGGCGACCACGGCGCGCTTCGATGGCGTATTCCACCAGCAAAATGGAATTCTTCGTCGCCACGCCCATCAACATCACCAAACCAATCAACGAGGGCATAGAAAATGATTTTTGCGCGATCATCAAACCCACAAAAGCGCCGCCCAAGGACAACGGCAAGGCCGCCAAAATGGTGACGGGATAGAGCATGTTTTTGAACAACAGCACCAAAACGATGTAAATGCACAGCACGCCAATGCCCATGGCCAGAGTAAAGCTGGCAAACAGCTCCTGAAAGACCTCCGCATCGCCAATCGTGACTTGTTTCACCGAAGCCGGCAAATTTTGAATCGACGGCAGTTTGGCAACAGCAGTCGTCATGTCGCCCAGTGCCACACCCGTTAGTTCGACTTCAAACTGCACATTGCGGGAGCGGTTGAAACGGTCAATCACCGCTGGGCCGCCGGCTAACTCGAGACTGGCGACTTGGCTCAGCATGACCGTGCCCCGGCTGCTCGGCACCATCAAGCGCTCCAGCGTTGCCAAATCTGTCTTGGCATCATCCGCCAAGCGCACCACGATGGGCACTTGGCGCTGCGACAAATTCAATTTAGGCAGCGCCGCATCGTAATCACCGACGGTGGCGACACGCAGAGTCTCACCGATGGCAGCGCTGGTCACGCCCAAATCTGCCATGCTGGCAAAGTTAGGCCGAACGGTTACCTCGGGGCGAACCAAGGAGGCGCTGGACGCAATCGAGCCCAAACCTGGAATCGTGCGCAGGTCTTTTTCAATGGCCGCCGCAGCTGAGGCCAAGGCGATCGGGTCTTCACTGGTGAGCGCCAAAATGTATTTTTCGCCCGAACCGCCCAGCCCCACTTTGCTGCGCACGGCGGGCACGCTTTCCATGGCCTTGCGGATATTGTTTTCAATCACTTGCTTGCGGGGTCGCTCACCACGCTTGGTCAGCAAAATAGTCAATGTGGCTTTGCGTGCCTCCGCCGCGCCACCGGGTGCAAAAGGATCCGTTCCCGCTGCGCCGCCGCCTATCGTGGTGTAGACCGATTTGACATGGTCCAATTTGCCGATCAAGCTGCGCGCCAGCTCTGCCGATGCTTGGGTTTCTGACAGCCTGGTACCGGGGGGCAGCTCCAAGTACACCTGCGTTTGGCTGTTGTCGTCAGGCGGAATAAAGCCCTGCGGCAAGAAGGGGATGAGTGCCAGTGAACCTATGAAAAACGCACCGGCGGCTGCGCTGGTGATCCAGCGGTGGCTGATGCACCAACGGCTGGCTTTCATGTACCAGCGCATGATGGCGCCTTCTTTGGCCACGTAATTGACGATGGGCTTCAAGATATAAGCCGCCATCATGGGCGTCAACATCCGCGCCACCACCAAGGAAGCAATCACGGCGAGTGAGGCCGTCCAGCCAAACTGTTTGAAGAATTTGCCGACAATACCGCTCATGAACGCCAGCGGCAAAAACACCGCGACCAAGCTGAAGGTGGTCGCAATCACGGCCATGCCAATCTCATCGGCCGCTTCCATAGCGGCTTGGTAGGGCGTTTTGCCCATGCGCAAATGGCGCACGATGTTTTCCACTTCCACAATCGCATCGTCCACCAAAATGCCGATCACCAAGCTCAGCGCGAGCAAAGTGACGATATTGATGGTGAAGCCCAGGTACTCCATGCCGATGAAAGCAGGAATCACCGACAGCGGCAGCGCCACGGCGGACACAAAGGTGGCGCGCCAGTCGCGCAGAAACAACCAGACCACCAGCACCGCCAACAACGCGCCTTCGATCAACAAGGTGATCGAGGCGCCGTACTCCTCTTCCACCGGCGTCACAAAGTCAAACGCTTCCGTCAGCTCAATGTCTGGGTGGGCGGCTTGCAATTCCTTCAGCGCTGCGCGTACGCCACGGCCGGCTTCCACCTCACTGGCGCCCTTGCTGCGCGACACCTCAAAACCGACCACCGGTTTGCCATTCAACAGCGCGGCCGAGCGTTGCTCCGCCACCGTGTCTTTCACCTCGGCAATTTGATCCAAACGTATCTTGCGGCCATTCAAGGACAGCTCGATAGCGCTTAATTCAGCCGCAGATTTGACCGTGGCCAAGGTGCGGACCGGTTGCTCGCTGCTGCCCAAATCGGTGCGTCCGCCGGCGGTGTCCAATTGCACCAGACGCAATTGGCGCGATACATCTGCTGGGCTGATGCCCAAAGATGCCATCTTGCCTGGGTCTAAAGCGACGCGCACTTCGCGTGTCACGCCGCCCACCCGGGTCACCGAGCCCACACCTTTCACCGCCAGCAAACGGCGATTGATGGTGTCATCGACAAACCAGCTCATCGCCTCGTCATCCATGTTTTTGCTGCGAATGGCATAAGCCAACACCGGTGAGCCCGCAATATTGATTTTGCTGACCACCGGGTCGCGCACATCCGACGGCAAATCAGCCCGCACCTGCTGCACGGCGGAGCGCACTTCGTCCAGCGCCTCTTGCGTGGGCTTTTCTAGGCGAAACTCTGCGGTGATGGTGGCAGAGCCATCTTGCACTTTGGTGTAGATGTTTTTCAAACCATTGAGCGACGCGATTGAATTTTCAATCTTGCGTGCAACGTCTGTTTCCAGCTGCGCAGGCGATGCGCCAGGCAAGCTGGCCGAAATGACAATGTTGGGCACTTCCAAATCAGGAAAGTTTTGCACTTTCATGTTTTGGTAGCTCAAAACGCCGGCAAAGCACAACATCACGAAGAACATGATGGCGGCGATGGGGTTGCGGATACACCAGGCGGAGACGTTCATTATTTCGCTCCTGCTTGAACCACTGCAGTCGCTGCGACGGCAGGCTTGGCATCAACCACTTTGACCGTATCGCCATCCGCTAAAAAACTAGCCCCACTGGCGACAAAACGGTCGCTGGGTTTCGCGCCTTGCTTGATTTCAACCGCGTCACCCACGCGGCGACCGGTTGCTAGCTTCACTTGCGTGACTTTGTTGTTGGCCTCAACGCGCATGGCGTAGGTGAAGCCATCACGTAAAACCAAAGCCTGCTGTGGCAGTGTCAGCGCATTGGCGGCACCCAAGGCAAACTCGCCTTTGGCAAACATGCCGGCTTTCACACCTGTGTTCGCTGGCAAATCGACGTACACCAAAGCGTTGCGCGTGGCAGCATCCACCGTCGGGGCGATGGTGCGCACCGTGCCTTCGACCTGTGCGCCGCTGGCGGCGGTCACCGTCGCTTTGGAACCGGGTTTGATGCTGGCGATTTCATGGCTGGTCACCTCGGCGCGCCACTCTAAACGGCCACCGCGGATCAGGCGGAACAGCTCTGCGCCGGCGCCGACCACGGCGCCTACAGTCGCGCCACGGGCTGAGATCACGCCATTGTCGGGTGCGCGAACTTGCGTGTTTTGGGTCCGCACGCCTTGTGCACTCAGCGTGGCTTGCGCGGCTTGTACGCGGGCGGCGGCGGTTTTTTCAGCGGTCAGGTATTGGTTGATTTGCTGGGTGCTCAAGGCGCCGGTGTTTTGCAAGGTGCGGGCACGTTCGGCGTTGGCGGCCGCATCTAGGGCATTGGCTTGTGCTTCCATCAACGACGCTTTGGCTTGCGCCACATCGGCCTGCACGGCATCCCCTGCAAATGTGGCGAGCAACTGGCCTTTTTTGACCGCATCACCCACGTTGACCAAGACCTGCGTCAAGCGCAAACCACTGGCTTCCGCGCCTATGCTGGCCTCTTGCCAAGCAGCCACGTTGCCATTTGCGGCTAATTTGAGTGCCAAGCTGCTGTTGCTGGGCTGAACCGCCGTGACCGTTAAGGCGGCTTTGACAGCGGCAGGCGCCGCGCCAGCTTTGTCTGGTTTAGCCGTATCGGGTGTTTTAGCCGCATCTGCTGGTTTAGCGGTTTCTGTTTTGTCGGTTTTTGCGGCATCTGCAGGGTCGGTTTTACCAGAACAGGCTGCACCCCCTAAAACGAAGGCGATGGCGGCTACGATGGCGAGCAGTTTGGGGTGTGAGGTTGGCAATGTGTACATGATTGTTAGCTTCTTATTGATTGAATGCTTTGATGAGAGTCTGTGATGAATTTTTAAATGTCTTGGATTTCTTATCGGGCTTTGGCACTGCCTACATTCGTGCTGCTGGACCAGCCGCCGCCCAATGCCCGGTACAGCGCCACCCAAGCGGCGCTGCGTTCGCGCTCTAGATTGAGCAAGGCGGTTTTGGCGGCCAATGCCGTTCTGCGGGTGTCTTCCAAGTCGCCCAAGCTGCCCAAGCCGCTTTTGAAGCGTGCTTCTGAAGCGACAAACGCCGCGCTGTAGCCCTCGGTCGCAATCGCGGCGTCAACCAAGCGGTCTGCCGCGCTTTGCACGCTGAGCAGGGCTTCCTCCACCTCGCGCACCGCGCCGCGCACTTTGGCGCGGTAGTTGGCGGCGGCGGCGGCGTAGTTGGCGTTGGCCACATCGACGGCGGCGCTGCTGCGACCGCCGTCCAAAATGGGCAGGGTGACCGACAATGGGCCGATGGACCAGGTTGCGCCATTGATGCCCACGCCGCCAGAGCGAATGCTCTGCAAACCGACCGAGCCGCTCAGACCCAAGCGTGGGTATTTGGCGGCTTGGGCGCTGCCGACATCGCCACTGGCGGCGGCGACCTCTTGCTGCGCGGCGAACACATCGGGGCGCTGCGTCAGCAGATGCGCGGGCAATGCTGGGATTGCTATATTATTCATAGCAGTATAGGCAGGTAATACGCCGGCTAAGTTCGTATTTGAGGCCTTATTCAAGGCCATTTTTTGCCTGATTTCTGGCTCGGACAGCGTGGTCAACGCGACCAAGGCCTTGACCTGCATGTCGCACTGGGTGCGCTGCAGGGTCAGCGTGCTTTGGCTTTGCGCGTTGCTGGCGCGGGCGAGAGATGCATTGGCTGGCGCGGTAAAGCCGGCATTGGCCAGCAAACCGGTCAAACGCGAGGTTTCGGTGCGCGAGGTGACATCGTCTTTCGCGACGTTGACCAAAAGTTCGCAGGTACGCAGGTTCAAATACGTGTTCGCCACCTCGGCGGCCACGGAAACACGGGCTTCGTGCCAACCGGCTTGGCTGCCGGCCAAGCGCGCCTGGGCAGCATCTTGGGCGGCACGGTTGCCGCCCCACACATCGATTTCCCAGCTGGCTTGCAGCCCCACTTGGCCGACACTGGCCAAGGGCACATTCAACTGGCTCACTCCGCGGCTGGCATTGGCGGCGGCGGATAAATTGGGCGCAGCTGCCGCACCCGTCGTAACCACGTTGCTGCGCGCTTGCGCAATGCGGCTGCCTGCGGCGGTGACGGACGGGCTGGCGGCTTGGGCGCTGGCAATCAGCTCCACCAACAGCGGATCACCCAAGCTTTGCCACCAGGTGCTCAGCGCTGCCACGGAGCCTTGATGTGGTAAATCTGCCTTTGCTGCAGCTGGCAGAGGGCTGTACCACTGGCTCGCCGCTTGATCGCTCACTTGCGTGCTGGGTGCCGTGATGGCACAGGCGGCTAGGAACAGGGGACTGAGCAACAAGAGCGGCAGCAGTGGTTTGTGGCGTGTATTTTTCATGTTTTATTGTTTTTGAAGTTCTAAACGACGGGCTTTTTCACCCGCCACCATGGCCAGGGCATAGCCCAGCAAACGCTCGGTATAGGCGTCTATCGCTTCTGGGTTGGCGAGCAATTGGGGTTGCAAAGCCTGCACAATGTCACGCCCCACAAAGAGATGGATGGCCAGACCGACGATGGAAAACGCCAAACGGTGGACGTCATCGTCTGGATCGGTTAAACCCAAATGTTGGCACAACACCAGCACCAAAGCGACTTGCGCGGGGCGAATACCGTTGTCGATTTCTTCCGCCCACAGCCCGGTCGGTTCCAGCATTTCACGAAAGTGCAGGCGGGTACACAGCTGCACCAAGTTGCCCAGTTTCATGGGTTCCACGATTTGCGTCAGCATCAGGCGAAGCGCCTGTTCTAAGCTGACATCGCCGACGTTGCAGACGATCAAGTCGTTGCAGCTGCCCATGGGTTCGGTGTAGGCCGCGCGGTACAGCCCCGCTTTGTCGCCAAAATAGTAGCTGATCGCCGCGATATTGACGCCAGCGGCAGCGGCTAATTCACGGGTGGAGGTGTTGGCGAAGCCTTTTTCGGCGAACAAACGCAGTGCCGCGTGCAGCAAGCGAGCCCGGGCTTCAACGCCGTCGGAGCGCGTCGCACGAGCGTTAATAGCGCTGGTTTTGGCCTCGGATAATGCGGATTCAATCATGGCCGAATTAAATCATAAATCAAACGTTTGATTTAAGTACCCGACCAAAACCTAGGGTAATTACTATGCTAACGGTTTTTAGGTGACGCTGTAGCCTTCTTCAGCAATCACTTTCGCCAAGGCTTCACGCGGCAGTTCCGACTGCACTTGCACCTTGTTTTGTGCCCGATCAATGGCGACGTCAGCCGTAGGGTCGAGCCGCTTGATCGCGCGTGTGATGGCTTTTTCGCAGTGCTCACAGGTCATACCGGTGACTTCAAAAATTTGTTCAAAACTTAGGTTCATGGCGATTGATTCTCCTTTGTTGCTGTAGATTAACTTGTAAACCGCCAAATTGCTACAAACTGCATCTTTACAAGCCTACGATGCAAACATGACTGCCACTTTAAATCCCGCCCTCGACACCGAACTCGATATCGGCATAGGCGGCATGACCTGTGCGTCTTGCGTCTCGCGGGTGGAAAAGGCGTTGGCCAAAGTGCCTGGTGTCAGCACCGCCACGGTCAATTTAGCCACTGAAACCGCCCGTATCCACTTCGCGCCCCTAGCTCAAAATCAGCAAATGGAAGCCCAACTGCGCCGCGCCGTGCGTGATGCGGGTTACGAGCCTGTGGCGGCGAATGCGGCGATTGACGCACCAGATGCCTCGCCCTGGGCGGGCTTCATACCGGTTGCCATTGGTTTAACGCTGTCAGCGCCGCTCGCATTGCCCATGATCGCCGATTTGTTTGGCAAACACTGGATGCTGCCCGCTTGGCTGCAATTTGTCTTGGCCACGCCGGTGCAGTTCATCTTGGGCGCGCGTTTTTACAAGGCGGCTTGGGGCGCGCTCAAAGCCATGACGGGCAATATGGATTTGCTGGTCGCGATTGGCACGACGGCGGGTTGGTTGCTGTCGATGTGGTTGTGGCTGACTGCCGAGCCCGACACCATGCTGCACCTGTATTTTGAAGGCTCTGCCATCGTGATCACACTGGTGTTGCTGGGCAAATGGCTGGAAACCCGCGCCAAGCGGCAAACCACATCAGCGATTCGGGCGCTGCATGCGCTCAAACCTGACATCGCGCATGTGATAACGCTGGATGGCGAGGTCGACGTGCCTATCGCCGAAGTGCTGGTCGGCGACACGCTGGTGGTGCGCCCCGGTGAGCGTTTGCCGGTGGATGGCGTGCTGCTGGAAGGGCATTCGCAGGTGGATGAGTCCATGCTGACCGGTGAATCTGTGCCTGTGCACAAAGAACCCGATTCCAAGTTAACGGGCGGCTCTATCAATGGCGACGGCCGCTTGGTGATGCTGGTCAAAGCCGTGGGCAGCGAGACGGTGCTGTCGCACATCATCCGACTGGTGGAAGACGCGCAAGCGGCGAAAGCGCCGATTCAGCGGCTGGTGGACCAGGTCAGCGCTGTGTTTGTACCCGTGGTTTTGGGCATCGCCTTGGTCACGCTGTTAGGTTGGTACTTCACGGGGCATTCGTTTGAGCTAGCCGTGATTCGTGCCGTCGCCGTGCTGATCATCGCCTGCCCTTGCGCGCTGGGTCTGGCCACGCCCACCGCCATCATGGCCGGCACGGGGGTGGCGGCAAAATTTGGCATGCTGATCAAAGACGCGCAAGCTCTGGAGCTGGCGCACAAGGTGGACGTGATCGCTTTTGACAAAACCGGCACGCTGACCCTAGGCAAACCGCGCTTGATCGCGTTCGTCCTTGCCGATGCAACCGCAGACGAATCATTCCTGCTAAGCGCCGCCGCCAGCCTGCAAAGCGGCAGCGAACACCCGCTGGCGCGCGCCGTGGTTGATGCTGCCAAAGCCCGCGACTTGCCCATTCCCTCACCCGACAACGTGCGCGCCGTGCCTGGACGAGGCAGCGAGGGTGAAGTTGGCACGGACAGCTACCTGATCGGCAGCCTGCGCTGGATGCAGGAACTGAACATCGACTTGGGTGCTTTGGCCAGCCAAGCCGCAGAGTTGCAGCAACAAGGCGCCACTGTCTCCGCCATGGCGCAGCGCACCACCGCTGGCTTAACCCTGAAAGCGCTGATGGCCTTTGGCGACGAGCCCAAACCGGGCGCGAAAGAAGCACTGGCATTGCTGCGCCAACGCGGCATCAAAACCATCATGGTGTCGGGCGACAACCGTGGCGCTGCCGAGGTCATGGCGCACAGATTGGGTTTGCGCCCCGAGGAGGGCGAGGTCATGGCTGAAGTGCTGCCGGGCGACAAAGCGGCGTTGATCGCCAAGCTGAAAGAAGGTGGGCATACAGTCGCCATGGTCGGTGATGGCGTCAACGACGCACCCGCCTTAGCCGCAGCCGATGTCGGCATGGCGATGTCCAACGGCACCGACGTGGCGATGCACGCCGCCGGCATCACCCTGATGCGCGGCGACCCGCGGCTGGTGGCCGACGCGATCGACGTGTCGCGCCGAACGTACGCGAAGATCAAGCAGAACCTCTGGTGGGCCTTTGCCTACAACGTGCTCGGTATTCCGTTGGCGGCACTCGGCCTGCTGAGTCCGATGATCGCGGGCGCGGCGATGGCGTTCAGCAGCGTCAGCGTAGTGTCCAACGCGCTGCTGTTGCGACGCTGGCGACCGAAAGCCGCGTCTGCCACATCGGGGAAATGAACGCGGCGGAAAACCCTTACCGGCCAAGCGGATTTTTTGCTCGACGGCCGGGTTAAACTCTCGCCTTACCTTTTACCAAGCAGATCATCATGGCTGGCCTCACCCCCACCGAAATCAAACTTCACCAGACTTCGCGCAAGCTGGAAATCGCGTTTTCCGACGGCACGCGCTTTAATTTGCCGTTCGAGTTTCTACGCGTCTATTCGCCGTCGGCTGAAGTGCGCGGCCACGGTCCCGGACAGGAAGTACTGCAAGTCGGCAAGCGCGAAATCCTCGTCATCAGCGCAGAACCTGTGGGCCTGTATGCATTGAATTTCGAGTTCTCCGACGGTCACAATTCCGGTATTTATTCGTGGGACTATCTGCGCGAACTCGGCCAAAACTACGAGGACATGTGGGCGGAATATCTGCGCCGCATGGACGCCGCCGGCGCCACGCGCGACCCCGGCATCGCGCACGCATTCGCGCAGCGCCCCAAAGCCAAGTAAACCCCCGGCGTTGCTAACGCCTTTTCTATCAGCAGAGTATCCATGTCTGTTTGTCTCCCGCTGAACCCCGCGCTCACGGCGGCGCGCGTAGTATTGATCAGCCCCTACGAGCTGGGGCGGCAGCCATTCAATCTGGCGCAACCCGCAGCGTGGTTCAAACGCGCGGGTATCAGCCTCGCGTGTCTCGATCTGTCGCAGCAAGCGCTCGATCCGGCGGTGCTGAAAGATGCAGAGTATGTAGCGCTGTATCTGGGCATGCATACCGCCACGCGCATCGCTGCTGCCGCGCTGCCGAAAATCCGCGCGTTGGCGCCGCATGCACGCATCGCGGCGTTTGGGCTGTATGCGCCGATGAACGCCGACTGGCTGCGCGAGTTGGGTGTTGAAGCGATTTTTGGCGGCGAGTCCGAGCCGGATTTGCTCGCCTGGGTCGAGTCCGGTGTGGCGCCGGCTACGACGCAGATCCGCCGCGACAAAATCGAATTCCTGCTGCCTGATCGCAGCGGCTTGCCTGCGCTGGCTCGCTACGCGCATTTGTTATTGGCCGACGACAGCCAGCTGAAAGTCGGCTTTGCCGAAGCCAGTCGCGGTTGCAAACATCTGTGCCGGCATTGTCCGGTGGTGCCGGTGTATCAAGGCAAATTCCGCGTGGTACCGGTGGATGTGGTGATCGCCGACGTCGCGCAGCAAGTCGCCGCGGGGGCCGAGCATATTAGCTTTGGCGACCCGGACTTTATGAACGGCCCAAGTCACGCGTTGAAAATCGCCGAGGCGCTGCACGCGCGCTTTCCACAACTCAGTTGGGATGCCACGATCAAGATCGAGCATCTGCTGAATCACGCCGAACTGTTGCCGTGGCTGAAGCAATGCGGGCTGCTGTTTATCGTCGCCGCAGTCGAGGCAGTCGACGATACCATCCTCGGCTATCTGGACAAGGGCCATACCCGCGCCGATTTCGAGGCCGCACTGGCGCACACCCGCGAACTCGGCATCGCGCTCGCGCCCACCTTCGTGCCGTTCACGCCGTGGACCACGCTTGCTGGTTATCGCGAGTTGCTCGCCACGCTGTTGCGATTGCATCTGGTCGAAGCCGTGCCGCCCGTGCAACTAGCGATCCGGCTGCTAGTGCCGCAAGGCTCGTATCTGATGCATCTGCCCGAATTTGCCGCGCGCGTTGGCGAGTTCGATCAGACGATGCTGGGTTATCCGTGGCAGGCCGACGATGCGCGCGTCGACGCCTTGCAGCGCGATCTCATGGCGTGGGTGATGGCAAATGAAAAAAGTGCGCTGACGCGCGGCGAAGTCTTCACCGGCATCTGGGCGCGCACCCACGCCGCGCTGAACGAGCCCGCACCGCCACTCGACCCTGCGCAATTCGGCGCGCCGATTCCGCATCATTCCGAGCCGTGGTATTGCTGCGCGGAACCGACCGAAACGCAGCTCGCGAGTTATTAAGGGTCACGTAATGCGCACGTTGTTGCTGCTGCCCGCTGCGGGTTACGCCAATCAGGATTTTCAGCAAGCCGCCAATAAACTCGGCGTGGACGTCATCACCTGCGCGGATTTCTGTCATCAACTCGC
>JAYUCJ010000162.1:0-8610 GCA_043740415.1 Polaromonas sp.
CTCGCGGGGTCGGCAAAAACGAGTCTGTCCCGCGTGGCGCGGTCGATGACGAAAGCTTCGTTCAAACCGGTTTTGATGCCGTACAACGGCGAACCGACGGCTTGCTTCAAGCTGGGGTGGCCGTGGGTTAACTTGTTGCGCAAGGCGGAGGCTTCGTTGCCTTCTAGCTGCCACTCAGACGCCGCCCCTGCTTCTGTGCCTTCGCCCCCTGAAAGCTGTGTCAAATTCAGGGTTTGCTTGGCTGTCTCAAAGGTGGCGGCCAAGTCTGGCACGGCGGCGCTGAGCTGCAAGAAGCTGGCGGGCACGGCATCATCCGCCGCGATTTTTTGCAGCACCACAATGGCGGGATAGGTGGTGACGCCCTCAAAAACCTGCCAGTCGCCAAAGTCAACCAGCGTCTCAATCTGCCCCTGCTGGCGCAAGAGCCGGCGCAGCGGCTCACCCGAGCTGGTTTTGAAGAAGCTGCTGCTGGAGATGTAACCCAGTCGCCCGCCGGTGCGCAGCAGCTTGTTCAGCCCCAGCTCGTAAAAGTACACATATAAATCCGCCACGCCATGGTAGGCGCGGTAGTGCTGCTGCAAATACGGTTTCAGGTTGGTGAACAGCTCTTGGCGCACGTAGGGCGGGTTGCCCAAGATGACGTCGAAGCCTCCATCTCCGTTCGCCCTGAGCTTGTCGAAGGGTTGCAGGGCTTCGACAGGCTCAGCCCGAACGGCGCTCTCTTTTACCGTCGAATTTATCCCCTCATTTTGACCTACAGCCGGTATATTTATTGCCTGAGGTGCTTCTTTATTTATAGCAAAAATAGCTGGGTAGCTGGCCTGCCAGTCAAACGCCAGCGGGTCCAGCGCTTTGTCGGCAACCAAGCTGTTGCCTTGGTAAAAGTTGGCTTCCAACCCCGCTAGTTTATGGTCGCGCTCGGCGGTTTTGAGCCAGAGGGACAGCTTGGTGATTTCGATGCTCTCAGCGTTGATATCAACGCCAAAGAGGTTGTTTTTCAGAATGGTGTGGCTGATGTCGATATTCAGCACACTGGCAGGGTCAAGCTCACGAATCTTGTAATTGAGCTGAATGTAAAACTCTTTCAACACGTCAAACGCAGCCACCAAAAATGCGCCCGAGCCGCAAGCGGGGTCACACACGCGCAGGGTGGTCAAGCTGGCTTCCCAGGCTTTCCAAAACCAGTATTCGGTCATATTGGTGGCAATTGTGGACTTGGGAGCGCCTGCTTTTTCGTCTTTGCTGGGTTTGCGCCAAGCCTCAGCATTCCCTGCACCCGTGCGAAATTCGGCGTAGATAGCGGCAAATCGCTCCGTGATGACAGGTCTTAACGTTTTTTCGACGATGAAGCGGGTGATGTGGTCTGGCGTGTAGACCACGCCGTCGCGTTTGCGTTTGCCGGCTACACCAGATGCAGCGCTGCCTTTTTTGGGGCTGGACAGCGTAACTTTGTCGGCGCTGAGTTTGAAATTATCAATATTGCCCAGACTGGCAATGTGCTCTAAATCACTGATGCTTTGCTCAAATATGCGCCCCAGCACGGTGACGCTGACCTCTTGCTCGTAATCGTAACCAGCCAGCACGCTGAATTTTTCGACCAGTTTGTCGCTGACTTTGAGACTATCTAAAGCATCGTCTGGTGCAAACAGCCCACCGTTGTAAGGGGGGATTTTGAGGTAGGGGTTACCCACATCCACTGCTTTGAACAGCCCAAGAAAATTTTTCCACTTGGGCTGCGGGTTGTAAACGTCCACGCTTTTAACGGCTTGCACGATAGAACCTGAGGGCATCAAACCACGGCTTTCGGCAAAAGCGATGAAAAGCAAGCGGTCGATCAGCTTTTGGGCATGACGCACCAAGTCGTCAAAGACAATCGCGGGGTTTTGGTTGTGCAAGCCCAGAATGAGGTCTTGGCGCAGGGTTTTGTAGTCAGCGTACAGGTCTTCGGTGACCTCGCGCTCTTGCACGGCATTGTCTTTGAGCAGCTTTTGCGTGTTGCCGCTGGTGAGGTTGTGTGCCCCAAGCAGTCCCACAAAATTGGCGTAGTGCTGCGGGTCGAGCAAGTCTGCGGTGTGCCAGCATTCATACGCGGCACGGCCGTAGCCCAAAGCGTAGAGACGGATTTCGTTGCAGTTGCTGACCAGTACAAACTGACTGCCGGGCAGGTCGTTGGCGTATTCCCACGCTTGCTGGACCGGGCTTTTGAGCCGCGTGGGCATCAAAGCGTCCAGATTGCCTGTTTTTGGGCCTTTCAACTCAAAAGGCGCAATCACCAGCTTGATGTCGTGGCTGAAGGTGCCCAAAGCGGCGTCTACTTTGCCGTTGGCAGCGCGGGTTTCGTGGTCAATCGACCACACAGCGCCGCCCGTTTGCTTGTAGCCCAAGATATCGCCAAAGAATCGCGCTAAAAACGCGGGGCGAATAGACTCTTCTTTTTGCTTAGCCAAACCACCCTTCATCTCGCCGTGCCATTCCGCAATCAACGCACGGTGTGCATCAGGCAGGGGCTGCGCGACAAAGCGGCTTTTCAGCAGCTTGGGGCTAAACAGGGGTTGGGCAAAAAGGTCGCGGGGCATGGGGAGTGATTATCAACGAAAGCCCATGCACTATAGCCGTGTGCTATAGCCCTCGAACAATATTCATCGCCTCTTCAATGCGCTCCACGGGGTGAATCGTCAGCCCTTCAAAGTCTGGGTTGTCTTTGGCGCCCTTCTTAGGCGCATTGGCTTTGGGGACGATGGCAACGCTGAAACCCAGTTTCGCAGCCTCTTTCAGACGCTCCTGCCCACGTGGGGCGGGGCGCACTTCACCGGCCAGACCCACTTCACCAAAGGCGATGAAGCCTTTGGGTAGCGGTTTGCCACGCAGGCTGGAGGTGATGGACAACATCACGGCCAAATCTGCCGCTGGCTCGCTGATGCGGACGCCGCCCACGGCGTTAACGAAAACGTCTTGATCCATACACGCCACCCCAGCGTGGCGATGCAACACGGCCAAGAGCATCGCCAAACGGTCTTTGTCCAAGCCCACGCTCAAACGCCGTGGACTCGGGCCGCCGCTGTCAACCAGGGCCTGGATCTCCACCAGCATGGGCCTCGTACCCTCTAAAGTGACCATGACGCAACTGCCCGGCACAGGCTCGCTGTGCTGGCTCAAAAAGATGGCGCTGGGGTTGCTGACGCCCTTCAAACCGCGCTCGGTCATGGCAAAAACGCCGATCTCGTTGACCGCGCCAAAGCGGTTTTTGATGGCGCGCACCAGGCGGAAGCTGCTGTGCGTGTCGCCTTCAAAGTACAACACCGTGTCGACCATGTGCTCCAGCACGCGCGGGCCGGCCAACGCGCCCTCTTTGGTGACGTGACCCACCAGCACAATGGCGGTGCCGCTGCTTTTGGCATAGCGCGTCAGGTGTGCAGCGCACTCGCGCACTTGGGCGACCGAGCCGGGTGCGGAGGTGAGCTGGTCAGAATAGACGGTCTGGATCGAGTCGATCACCGCAATCTGCGGTTGTTCTTTTTCCAGCGTGGCGAGGATTTTTTCCAGCCCAATTTCAGCCATCACCTTGACTTGAGAATTCAGCAGCCCCAAACGGCGGGAACGTAGTGCGACCTGTGCGCCGCTCTCTTCCCCCGTGACGTACAGCGTTTTTTGACCGCTGCGCTGCAATGAATCCAGCGCCTGCAGCAACAAGGTCGATTTGCCGATGCCAGGGTCACCACCGATCAGCACCACGCCGCCTTCCACCATGCCGCCGCCCAAGACGCGGTCCAGCTCGTCATGCCCGGTGGGGGTGCGCTGCATGTCCACCGCGTCAATGTCGCCCAAAGTCGCCACCTCAGCGGTTTTGGCAAGGGAGGCGAAGCGGTTTTTGGTGGGTTGTGCACTTTCAGCAACCGACTCGACCAAGGTATTCCAAGCGTTGCAGCCGGGGCATTTGCCCAGCCACTTGGGTGCCGTACCACCGCATTCGGTACAAACGTATATAGTTTTTTCTTTAGCCATAGCTTATATAGTAAGACATTTAACTGTACAAATGAACAGTTTTATAAATTTAACAACTTTAATTTTTTTGCTCTAATACCATCTATGAAATCTTCCATGCACTCTGACGAATGGCAAGCCCGCCTTGAACTGGCCGCCTGCTACCGCATTTTCGCCATGCTCGGCTGGACCGAGATGATCTACAACCACATCACCCTGCGTTTGCCGGATTCGGTAACTGCATCAGGGGAGAAAAGTGAAAAGCAGTTTCTCATCAACCCCTTTGGATTGCATTACAGCGAAGTGACGGCGAGCAACCTGGTCAAAATCGACATTCACGGCACGATTTTGGATGCTTCAGCCTATCCGGTGAACCCCGCCGGTTTTACCGTGCATGCCGCTATTCACGACAGCTTGCCAGAGGCGCACTGCATCATGCACACCCACACCACGGCGGGCGTGGCGGTGGCGTGTTCGGCGGCCGGTTTATTGCAAAACAACTTTTACTCCGCCCAACTGCACGACATGGTGGCCTACCATGACTTTGAAGGCATCACCATCCATGCCGACGAAGCACCGCGATTGCTGAAAAACATCGGCAGCAAGCCAGCCGTGATTTTGCGCAACCACGGCCTGCTGGCCTGGGGTGCCACGCTGCCGCAAACCTTTGTGACGCTGTGGACGCTGCAACGCGCCTGTGAAATCCAGCTGGCGACGCTGAGCATGGGTGCGGCCATTCCTGTTGCGGCATCGGTCGCGGCCAAATGCACCCACGACTCGCTGCAGTTTGACGCCAAATTTGGCGCTGGCCGCGATGTGTTTGAAGCCATGCAGCGGCTGGTGGACAAGACGGATGACAGCTACAAGCAGTGAGTCACAAAATACTATAAATTCAATAGCAGTTTAGGCAATAAATACGCCGACTAGATGTCAATTTAGCCATTAAAAATCAATTTCACTTCTATTTAAAACATGATTTACAACAAAGTGTGCATCGTAGGCGCTGGCGCCATTGGCGGCTGGCTGGGGGCGGGTTTGGCGCGGACGGGTTGTGCCGTCAGCTTTCTGGCGCGGGGTGCCACACTGGCTGCTTTGCAAACGCAGGGGTTGAAGCTGCAATCCAGTGGGCAAACCGAGCAAACCCACGCCGTGCAAGCCAGCCACAGCGCCGCCGAACTGGGCGTGCAAGACCTGGTCATCATCGCCGTCAAAGCGCCGGCACTGCGCGAGGTGGCGCAGCAGATCGCCCCTTTGCTGGGCAAAGACACTGTGGTGTTGACCGCGATGAACGGCGTGCCGTGGTGGTTTTTGCAGGCGTTTGGCGGCAGCTTCGCGGACCAGGCCCTCAGCAGCGTCGATGCCACAGGTGACATTGCCGCCGCCATCCCCGCAGCCCGCATCATCGGCGGCGTGGTGCATGCCAGCTGCTCGGTGACCAGTCCGGGCGTGGTTCGCCACGCGTTTGGCAACAAAATCATCGTGGGTGAACCGTCGGGGCAACTCACACCACGTGTTACCGCCTTGGCAGCTCTGCTTGAAAAAGCCGGTTTTGAAGCCCCGATCGCCGAGCAAATCCAGCGCGACATTTGGTTCAAGCTGTGGGGCAACATGACCATGAACCCTGTCAGCGCCATCACCGGAGCCACATCCAGCCAGGTGCTGGATGATGATCTGGTGCGTGGGTTCTGCTCCAGCGTGATGCTTGAAGCCAAAGAAATAGGATCGCGTTTGGGCATCCCCATAGCCCAACAACCCGAAGACCGCCATGCCGTAACCCACAAGCTGGGCAGCTTCAAAACCTCCATGTTGCAAGACGTGGAAGCGGGTAAAGCGGTGGAGCTGGATGCCCTGGTGGGCGCGGTGAAAGAGCTGGGACAGCTCACCGATGTGGCGACGCCCTACACCGACGCCCTGCTCGGCCTCGCACGCCTGCACGCGCGGGTGCGTGGCTTGTATTGAAGATTGTTAAGCGGCAGCCTGCGCTTGCTCTAAAGCCGTGATAAACAACGCGGCCACATCGCAGCCGGTTTGGTCAAAAATTTCCTGAAAGCAGGTTGGGCTGGTGACGTTGATCTCGGTGAGCGAGTCGCCGATCACGTCCAACCCCACCAAGAGCAAACCGCGGCTGGCCAAAATCGGACCCAGTGCGTTGGCAATCTCGTCATCGCGCTCACTCAGCGGCTGCGCCACGCCGATGCCGCCGACGGCCAAGTTGCCGCGGACTTCATTGCCCTGTGGAATACGCGCCAGGCTGAAGGGCACAGGTTTGCCGGCAATCACCAAAATACGCTTGTCGCCTTCAGATATGGCGGGCAGAAACTTTTGCACCATCACCGTTTCAGCGCCGTCTTTGTTCAGGGTTTCAATGATGCCGCCTAAATTCAAGCCATTGGCCTGGACGCGGAAGATGCCGGCGCCGCCCATGCCGTCCAGTGGTTTCAAGATGATGTCCTGATGCTCGGCATGGAAGCGTTTGATGTCAGCCGCATCGCGCGTCACCAGCGTCGGGCCGATGAATTGTGGAAACTCCAAGATCGCCAGTTTTTCAGGGTGATCGCGCAACGCGCGGGGCTTGTTGAAAACTTTGGCACCTTCGCGCTCGGCTTGCTCTAGCAAATGGGTGGCGTAGAAAAACTCCGAATCAAACGGCGGGTCTTTGCGCATGATCACGGCGTCAAAGTCTTTCAGAGCTTGATGCTGTTTGTGGGCGTGCTGCTGCGTAGATTTAAACCAGACATCCGCGTCACCAGTCAGGGTGATGTCATGCACCGCCGCCGTGACCACGCCGCCACGCTGCCACATGATGTCTTTGGGCTCGCAGCTGGACAGCGTATGGCCGCGCAGCTGCGCCTCGCGCATCATGGCAAAGGTGGTGTCCTTGTAGATTTTGAAAGAGACGAGCGGGTCGGCGATGAAAAGGATATGCATGGTGGGATGATACGGCGAATGCTTTAAATTTCGACTTTAAAACTCGATTTTAAATTTCAATTTTCGAGCCCAATTCCACCACGGAATTGCTGGGCAAATTCAAGAAGTCAGCGGCGCCACTGGCGTTGTGGTGCATCTGCGCAAAGAGTTTCTCGCGCCAGCCGGCCATGCCCTCGCCCAATGTGGGTACCACGGTGTCGCGCGACAGGAAGTAACTGGTCGTCATCGCCTCCAGCTCGCAGCCGCGGCCTTTCATTTGGGTCAGCGCTTTGGGCAAATCAATGTCGTTTTTAAAACCATAGTTGAGCACGACCTGCCAGCAGTGGTTCCCCAGCGGTTCCACCTCCAGGCGTTTGGCCATGCCGATCCAAGGCACCTCATGGTTGCGCACGGTGACGAAGAGGTTGCGATCATGCAGCACTTTGTTGTGTTTCAGGTTGTGCAACAAGGCGTTGGGCACCACGCCCGTTTCTGGTGTCAGGAACACAGCGCTGCCCTCGACCCGGTTGGGTGGGGTGATGAAGACCGCCTCCAAAAAGCTTTTCAAATCAATGGCCTCCAGTTTTTGCTTTTCTGACAGCAACTGCCGGCCATCCTTCCAGGTCATCATCAAGGTAAATATCGCGCCGCCAATAGCCAAAGGGAACCAGCCGCCGGCGAACAATTTAAGAAGATTCGACGCAAAGAATGAAAAATCAACGATGAAAAACCAACCCGTGGCAACCAGACACAACCACAAGGGGTATTTCCAGCCGTAGCGAATCACGTAAAACGTCAAAATCGTGGTGATCAGCATGTCCGTTGTCACGGCAATACCGTAAGCGGCGGCTAAATTGCCCGAGGTTTTGAACATCACCACCGCTAAAACGATGGCGACAAACAAGCCCCAATTCACAAACGGAATGTAGATTTGGCCCGCCTCGCGCACGCTGGTGTGCAAGATGTTCAAGCGTGGCAAATAGCCCAGCTGAATGACCTGCTTGGTGACACTGAAAGCGCCTGTAATCAGGGCTTGCGACGCAATCACCGCCGCCAAGGTGGCCAATACCAGCAAAGGAATCAGCGCCCAATCCGGTGCCATCATGTAAAACGGGTTTTTAACGGCAGCAGGGTTTTTCAGCAACAGCGCGCCTTGGCCAAAATAATTCAGCACCAACGCGGGCATGACCACGCTGAACCATGCCAAGCGGATGGGTTTTTTGCCGAAATGACCCAAATCTGCGTACAAAGCCTCCGCACCCGTGACACACAAGACCACAGCGCCCAGAATAATGAAGGTGATGCCAGGGTTGGCCCACATGAAACCGAGCGCGTAATGCGGGCTGATGGCCCATAAAATTTCTGGATTGGATGAGATGTGAATGATGCCCAAGAGTGAAATCACGGCAAACCAGACCAGGGTGATAGGACCAAAAAACTTACCAATGCCAGCCGTGCCTTGTTTTTGCACCAAAAACAAGCAAAACAAGATCACCAAGGTCAACGGCACCACATACTGCGTGAATGCCGGTGAAATGACCTCCAAACCCTCCATCGCACCCAACACCGAAATAGCGGGCGTGATCACGCCGTCGCCATAAAACAAACACGTGCCAAAAATACCCACCACCAGTAGTACTTTGCGCAACTGCGGCTGGTCTTTGACCGCCTGCGATGCCAGCGCCAACATGGCCACCAAGCCACCTTCACCATGGTTGTCGG
>JAYUCJ010000163.1:0-1293 GCA_043740415.1 Polaromonas sp.
ACGGGGCGGCGTGGTAGTCGCCCACCACCCACTGAGTGGCGTTGGCCTCGCTGGGGCGCTTGTAGGCGGCTACGGGTTGGGTGCGGCCTTCAAAGCGCAAATTGAACAGGATGGGGAAAGGAATAGCTTTGTCGATGCAGCGCAGCACGGCGTGGCTAAGGTCAGGGGTTTTGAGGGCGATTTCAAACACCTCAATCTCTGGCACATCGGGTTTAGCTGGCAGGTTGATGGTTTCAGGAGCCAGCTTGTAAGCCCAGGTGATGCTTTCTACCTGCGACACAAACAGCGCACGCAAAGCCGCATTGGGTTTGCCATGCAGGTAAATCTTGCTTTTAGGCATGGCGCGCCCTACCCTTGCCTGCACTGGCCAAGTGAACAAAGCGTGTGCGATTTTTGACGGTGCTGGCAGGGTTTGGCTCATGGTGGTTTGAGTTTAGCCTAGCGTTTATGTATTGAGATTAGGGCTTAAATTTAGGCCTGAACGACCAAAAAGCTGACCAGCTCAAAGTCGTCCAAACCCGCCATAGTGTGCGTAAGTGCTGTGGTTTTGCCGGGGGTGAACAAGCTGTCCAGCTCTTGGTCTTGCTGGCGCTCGATCATGGAGTGAATGGCTTGGTCTAACAAGGCGGAATAGGCTTGCATGTTGCGGCCATCGTCAGTAGCGCGGTTAAAGGGGTCGCAAGCGGCGGGAACCGGCTCACTGCGGCCTTTGCAGGCGCTGCGTGCTAGGTCCAGAAGACGTTTGACTTCGGTGTGCTGGGTGATGATGTTGCCATCTTGCCCAATGTAGACGAGGTAAAACGGGTGAAGGCGGTTATGTTGAAGGTTATGCTGAGGGTTATGCTGCGGGCTGTGCTGAGCATGTGTTTTGCTGTTCAACTGAGCGTTAAGCTGCCGATTTCGTAGGGTAAAGATAACGCCAGGCAGCAAGCCTTTGTCTGCATCCGCCGGTACCACAGCATGCAAGCCATTCGGTAAGCGTCCGAGGTCGCCGTTGGCTTTGATGTAGTTGAGCAAGTCCATACGAAAATCGTTCAAACCCAAGTCTGTGATGGAAACACCGGTTTTGAGGTCTTCCATTTCAATCACCTCGTCTTGCAGGCGGCGAAGCTGCTCTTTGCGGTAGGCGACGTCGTTGGCTTGGGCGCTGAGCACGTTGTCGTCACCGGTGGCGCTCACGTCCGCAATCATCATACGGCTTTCAACCCGTTCTTTGAGACGGATGTATTCGTCCAGCGTGATGTCTGGCCAATAGTTCACCAGCTGAATGCGTGCATTGGGTGAACCAATGCG
>JAYUCJ010000164.1:0-8565 GCA_043740415.1 Polaromonas sp.
CGGCTGCTGCAAAGTTTGCAAGCTGCGCAAACCGTAACCGCTGAAAATGCTATTAATAATATAGCTGTTCAGGCAGTAAATACGCCGGCTATAGGTGAAAATGGCACTAAAAATGCGGTTTTAGAGGGAAAAACCGTCTCTGGCAAGCAGATTGGCGAGCTGATTCACGCGGCGCGGGTGAAAGCCGTGGAAAAAGAGCTGCAGGAATAACGATTTACTTCCGTTCGGGCTGAGCCTGTCGAAGCCTTCTCGCAGCATTTCGACAAGCTCAATGCGAACGGATTTTTACAACTTAAACGGTACCACCAGCTGGCGCTGCTCGCCCAGGCCTTCGATACCCAGCGTCACCACATCGCCCTTTTTCAAGAACACCGGCGCTGGTTTGCCGTCTTTCTTGATGCCCAAGCCCACGCCCGGTGGCGTGCCGGTGGTGATGACGTCGCCTGGCGTCAGCGTCATGAACTGGCTCAAATAGCTCACAATTTTTGCGCAGCTAAAAATCATGGTTTTGGTGTTGCCGGTTTGAAAACGCTTGCCGTTCACGTCCAGCCACATGCCGAGTTTTTGCGGGTTGGTGATTTCGTCTGTTGTTACTAACCACGGGCCAATCGGGCCGAAAGTGTCGCAACCCTTGCCCTTGTCCCACTGCGGGCCGCGCTCCAGCTGGTATTCGCGTTCCGACACGTCGTTGATGGTGCAGTAGCCCGCCACGAAGTTCAACGCCTCTTTTTGCGACACGTAGCGTGCTTTGCTGCCGATGACGATGCCCAGTTCCACTTCCCAATCGGTCTTGACCGAGCCTTTGGGCAGCATGATGTCGTCGTTCGGGCCAATCACGCAGCTGTTGGCTTTCATGAAAACGACGGGTTCAGCGGGAATCGGCATGCCGGATTCTTCCGCGTGATCGGTGTAGTTCAGGCCAATGGCGATGAATTTGCCGACGTTTGCCACGGGGCTGCCGAAGCGGGGTTTGCCTTTGACGAGCGGCAGTTTGTCGGTTTTGAGCTTGCTGATTTTGGCAAGCGCAGCGGGGCTGAGCTGCTCAGCGCCTATGTCTTTGACAACGGCGCTCAAATCGCGCAATTTGCCTTCGGCGTCAATCAGACCGGGCTTTTCTTTGCCGGGGTTGCCATAGCGAACGAGTTTCATAAGTCTCCTTGTTTAAAAATACAACTTCAAGAAATCAAAAAATCAATACGTCGAGCGCCCGCCCGACAGGTCAAACACCGCGCCGGTGGAGAACGAGCAATCTTCGGTACACAGCCACGCCACCATGGCGGCTATTTCGTCTGGGTTGCCAAAGCGCGACATCGGGATTTTCGACAACATGAAGGCGATGTGCTCAGGCGTCATCTGGTCAAACATGGCGGTTTTGACAGCGGCTGGCGTCACGCAGTTGACCAGCACGCCACTGTTCGCCAGCTCTTTGCCGAGTGATTTTGTGAGGGCGATGACGGCCGCTTTGCTGGCGCTGTAGGCGCTGGCGTTGGGGTTGCCGTCTTTGCCGGCGACCGAGGCGATGTTGACGATGCGGCCATAGTGGTTGCCTTGCATGTGCGCGGCTATTTCGCGGCAGCAGTGGAAGGTGCCGTTCAAGTTGACTTGAATCACGTCGTTCCAAGCGGTCGGCGGGTAGTCGGCTAGTTTGACATTGGGGCCAGTGATACCGGCGGAGTTGACCAAAACATCGACTTTGCCGCGTTTACTCACGGTGCTTGCCAACGCGGCAACCACGCTGCTGTGTTGCGTTACATCGACTTTTTCACAATGCACATCAGCACCAGTTTCAGTACGAATTGCATTGGAGGCTTGTGCCATCACATCGGTATTCACATCCCACCATGTGACGGTTGCACCCGAGGCGATCATGCGTTGTGAGATGGCGTAGCCCAAGCCAGATGCGCCGCCAGTGATAACCGCATGACGGCCTTTGAGATCGAGTTGGTTCATTCAAAAATTCCTGTTAAATAGTCATGCCGCCGTCGACAGAAAACAATTGCCCCGTGGCAAATTGTGACTCATCACTGGCCAAATACACCACGATAGGCGCAATCTCGTGCGCCTGCGCGAGTCTGCCCATGGGCTGGCGGGCGATGAAGTTTTTACGCGCTTGCACCGGGTCTTCATAGGCGTTGATGCGGTCGTCCAGCGACGGCGTGTCCACGGTGCCGGGCGCAATCGCATTACAACGAATGCCTTGACCCACAAAGTCTGCCGCGACCGCTTTGGTCAAACCGACGACAGCAGCTTTGCTGGCACCATACACAAAGCGATTGGGCAAACCCTTCACGCTGCTGGCCACACTGGCCATGTTGATGATGCTGCCGCCACCGTTGGCCAGCATTTTGGGCAGCGCAGCTTGAATCATCCAATACTGCGCACGGGCATTGAGGTTGAAGGCAAAGTCCCACTCGTCGTCGGTCGCTTCCAAAATCGAGCCGTTGTGCACAAAACCAGCACAGTTGAAGAGCACATCAAAAGCGTGGTTTTGCGCAATCAATTTGGTGATGGCGGCTTTGTCCATCACATCCAGTACCTCAGTGCTGACGTTGACCACATCTTTGAAGGTTTCCAGCAGTTTGGGGTTGATGTCGGTGGCGAGCACCATCGCCCCTTCGGCGGCCATGGCCAGCACGGTGGCGCGGCCAATGCCTTGGCCAGCGGCGGTGACGAGGGCGGTTTTGTTACTCAGTCTCATGTGTGCTCCAATAAAATGTGACAATGCAATTCTAAGCCCAACATCAGATCATATTATGAATACCAATTACATTCGACTCCACGCAGCCGACGATGTGCTGATCGCCCGCTCACAACTTCTCAGCGGCACCACGATCGAGGGCATCGCCGTCAAAGGCCTGATCCCCCCCGGTCACAAAATCGCCACCCATGCCATTGCCACGGGTGAGCCGGTGCGCCGCTACAACCAGATCATCGGTTTTGCCAGCAAACCCATCGCGGCGGGTGAGCACGTGCATACCCACAACCTCGATATGGGCGCGAACAAGGGTGATTTTGAGCGCGATTACGCCTTTGGCGCCGACGTCAAACCTGAGCCAGCCAAGCGGGAAGCGACGTTTATGGGCATCAAGCGCCCCGATGGCCGGGTGGCGACGCGCAACTACATCGGCGTGCTGACCAGTGTGAATTGCTCGGCCACGGCAGCGCGGGCGATTTCGGACCACTTTTCACGCCGCACGAATCCAAGCGCCTTGGCGGCCTTCCCCAACGTCGATGGCGTGGTCGCGCTGACGCACGGCACCGGTTGCGGCATGGACGGCGAGGGGCTGGGCATGCAGATTTTGCAGCGCACCCTGACCGGTTACGCCACCCACGTCAACTTCTGGGGGGCGCTGGTGGTGGGCTTGGGCTGTGAGGGGAACCAGATCAAAGCCTGGCTGGGCAGTGGCAACTTGACCGAGGGCGACAACCTCAAGGTCTTCAACATCCAGGACACGGGCGGCACGGCCAAAACGGTTGAAAAAGGCATAGCCCTCATCAACGCCATGCTGCCCCGCGCCAATGCGGTGAAACGCGAGCCCTGCAGCGCGGCGCACATCACCATTGGTCTGCAGTGTGGCGGCTCGGACGGCTACTCCGGCATCAGCGCGAATCCGGCTTTGGGTGCGGCGGTGGACTTGCTGGTGGCGCACGGCGGCACGGCGATTCTGTCAGAAACGCCCGAAATTTACGGCGCAGAGCACCTGTTGACGCGCCGTTCCGTCAGCCGCGCTGTGGGGGAAAAGCTGGTCTCCCGCATCAAATGGTGGGAGCATTACACCGAGATCAACGACGGCGAGATGAACAACAACCCCTCGCCGGGCAACAAAGCCGGCGGGCTGACGACGATTCTGGAGAAATCACTCGGTGCGGTGGCCAAAGGCGGCACGTCCAACCTGCAAGCGGTTTACGAGTACGCCGAGCCGGTGACTACCCACGGTTTCGTCTACATGGACACACCGGGTTACGACCCCGTTAGCGCCACCGGCCAGGTCGCGGGCGGCGCGAATGTGATCTGCTTCACCACTGGGCGCGGCTCGGCCTACGGCTGTGCGCCCTCGCCCTCGCTCAAGCTGGCGACCAATTCAGCCTTGTGGAAGCGGCAGGAGGAGGACATGGACATCAACTGCGGCGAAATCATCGACGGCACGGCGTCGATTGCCGAGATGGGACAGCGGATTTTTGAGATGGTTTTGGCGACAGCCTCGGGCGAGCCGAGCAAAAGCGAGCGCCACGGCTATGGGCAGAACGAGTTTGTGCCGTGGCAAGTCGGTGCGGTGATGTGAAAATGCCAATAAATTCTCCCCCGTTCGGACTGAGCTTGTCGAAGTCATCAAGAACCCTTCGACAAGCTCAGGGCGAACGGATTTATAGATATATTCCATAAATAGTCAAAAATACATGTCAAAAACGATTCAAGCCGGCGAATTAATTGCCTCAGTAGCTACTATTTTAATAGCGTCTGGCAGTTCTGAAAAAGAAGCAAATACGGTCGCCAGCAACCTGGTTATGGCGAACTTGAGTGGTCATGACTCGCACGGCGTCGGCATGCTGCCACGCTACGTCGCCGCCGTGCTGGAAGGCGGCTTGAAGCCCAACACCTCGGTTAAAACTTTGCTCGATTTGGGCCACATGCTGACCCTGGACGGCCAGCGTGGCTATGGTCAGGTGATTGGTGAGCAGGCGATGCAGATGGGTATCGAACGTGCTCAAAAGCACGGCAGCTGCATCATGACGCTGTCCAATTCACACCACTTGGGCCGCATCGGTCATTGGGCGGAGATGGCCACAAACGCGGGGCTGGTGTCCATGCATTTTGTCAATGTCATGGCGCGTCCTTCGGTCGCCCCTTGGGGCGGTGCGGACGGGCGTTTTGGGACAAATCCGTGCTGTATCGGCATTCCATTGGCCGGGCGAGAGCCGTTTTTGCTCGATTTCGCCACCAGCCGCGTCGCCCAAGGCAAGATGCGCGTGGCCTACAACGAAGGCCACACCGTCGCACCGGGGCTGCTGATCGACGAAACAGGCGCACCCACCGTCAATCCCGGCGTGGTCGTCGTGCCGCAAAGCAATGGTTTGTTTGGCGCGTTGATGACGTTTGGTGAGCACAAAGGTTACGGCATGGCAGTGGCATGTGAGCTTTTGGGTGGCGCGCTGACGGGTGGTGGCACATGGCACGAACCGGCCAATTCGCCGCGCGGCAAAGCGCAGGCGGTGCTGAACGGCATGTTGACGGTGCTCATCGACCCCGCAAAACTGGGAACACAGACCTCGTTCGAATCAGAAGCGCAGGCGTTTGTAGATTGGGTTAAACAATCCCCCGCTGGGCAGTGTTTCGACGGCGTACAAATCGCCGGCGACCCCGAGCGCCGCGCCCGCAAGCTAAGAATGAAAGACGGGATTGTGATCGACGACCAGACTTGGGCGGATATCGTGGCAGCGGGGGTTAAAGTGGGTGTGTAATTGTCGTTTGCGGTAAATTTAATTTGCTATATTTATAATAGCTGCTTAAGCAATAAATACACAAGCTATAGCCATATTATGCCTTTTTTAAACCCAAAATCTCTTAATATCCTCAATAATCTCCTCCGCATCCACCCACCCCATCGCATTAGCAATCACAATCGTCACCAGCGCGGCGAAGACGTGGATGGTGAATATCTTGCTAGATAACTTTTGCAGTTTCTCTGGCGTTAAAACAAACCCCAATACCATCAATACAAAACCCACTATTCCTACAGCGATGAAGTTGCTGATGTCGGATGTGTGGTTAAGCGTGACATACAGGAAATAACTGCTCAGCATGGTTAGGATGCCGAGGGTTATGTAGAAGGGTTTGTGGTGTATTTGCAAGATATTAAGCAATTATTATTTAGACTACTTTTTAGCATTTACCAGACAAACGATAGTTTTTTATAATTCCATTGGCATCTACCATATATGTAACTGTACAACTAGGGTTCGATTGATAGGGTTGATATTCATACTCTTTCACTCCGTTGCTTAACTCACGAATTATGGGTGTTGTTTTAGGAGGCAAAGATTCATATTTTGAAATTGATCTACCTATCCATGATTTTGCGGAATCGCTAGCAGTAATGTTATTAGAGCATGCTGATATAAATAAAATGCATAGAAATTTAATTATTGAATAGTTTGATTTCATCAGAACACCTTTGCGTCATAAAATGTTTTACCAGCTTTGTTTTTTTCTTTTGTAATCAATCGAAAACTATATGGCATTTTATTCAATCCATCTCCTAATAATCCAAAATATGTAATAGCTGCAGCAACTGGCATTCCAGGCACATTTAAAATATCCCTAGAAATACCTGGCAATGAAATTTGAAATACGTCATGAAGTCCAGACATCGCATTAACACCATATATCTCATTTGCAATTCTGGATACTTTTCCACCTTCACAAGCCATGCACTCTGGATCTAATTTTTCATTTCCTTGTGTGCCAATATTATTAGCCCCTTCGCGCGGCATTTCATTTTCACCTTTAACCACAGCATCCCCACCAGGGCCAGCATCTAATTTATAACCAACAGTATCTTCATAAGCTTTCGGAGTTGCTCTCATTAGATAACTAAATGCACCAGTCTGTGCACCGTCAGCAAATTTACCGCCGCCCAACTTCGAACCAGCGCCGCCAATCATGGCACTTTTTATCGTGCCTACAACCATATTATCCGTTTTCCAATTATTTCCTAGTTCGCTTAAGCCGCCTGCCATTGCACCTGATTTACAACTACCACCACCTGCGACACTGCTTAAGCAACCAGCACCTGCTTGAATTGCAATTTTTCCAGCACTCCCAGCGCCCAGTTCTAACCCTTTGGCTAAAGCATCTGCGCCAAACATAATTCCCGCCGTAAACGCGCCGGTCAATGCACCTTTTAACGTTCCCGTACTCGCAAACCCTGACAGCGCCCCGGTAGCCAACGCTAGTGGTAGAGAGCTGGCAACGAATAAGGTAGGTGCTAACCACGTCAATGCATAGGGTGCAGCGATAGCCACCACAATACCCAATACAGCTCTAAAGATCGGGCTTTTCCACGCTTTCTTCCAAGTCTTGGTTAACCAGTTGTAGCCACTCGGATCCGTCAGATTCAACGGGTTGTTCATCACATACGCATAGCGGTTATGACTCTGCAAATCATCCGGTGCCTGGATATACGGATCCGCACTCATGAACCGGCCAATCAGCGGGTCATAGATGCGGCCATTCATGTTGATGATGCCCATCTCATCGATGTGCTCGTGCATGGTGAAGCCACGGTCGATGTACTGGCCGGTGATGACGTCTAGGGTGTCGGCGGTGCCGTTGACTTGTCGGCGCTTGCCCCACGGGTCATAGGCCAGTCGCTCGACCACCACGCCTGCGTTGTTGGTGATGGCCACGATGCTGCCCAGCTGGTCGTGGTGCAGGTAGCTGCTGGTGTAGGGGGCGACGCCTTTGGGTAGCGCCGGGGCTGCGATGGTGCCGCCTGAGGTGCTGACGCGCATGGTGTGCATGGCGAAGGTGATGCCGCCGGCTTGCAGGTAGTGTTTGTGTTCGGTGATGCCTGTGCTTTTGAGTTCTTTCTCATAGGTCAGGCCTAGGCTGTCTTCACCGTTTAAGTACCAGGTGGTGCCCGGGTTGGGGCCACCGACAGCGACTTGTTTGATGCTGTATTAAATATCTTCGAAAATATGTTAATATTGCCGAAGATATGAATATTTCTCCAAAACTCATTTTTGATACCAATATTCTGGTAGCGGCAACACGCAATGCCCAAGGGCCATCGTTTGCCTTAATACAGCATGTTCGTCTTGCAAAAGTGCGACTGTTTTGCAGTCCAGCGTTGTTTTTGGAGTATGAATCGGTATTGAAGCGACCTGCTCAATTGCAAGCTTCAGGTTTATCGACTGACGACGTTGACGCCATTTTGAATGAACTAGCGCGTTTTATTGAACCCGTGACGACGCACTACCAATGGCGACCACAACTGCGTGATCCAGCTGATGAAATGGTGCTTGAAGCTGCCGTCAACGGCCAAGTTCAAGCCATCGTTACCTACAATCTGCGCGACTTTGGTCCGGCCAAGCTGTTTGGCATTCCCGTTATTAACCCGCAGCAAGCATTTGCCATGTTTGATCTGCAATATCCACTCATTTTTAAGGAGTCCTCATGAGTAATTACGCTTTAAGATTGCCAGATTCTTTGAAAAATGCTGCGAAACGTCTGGCCGCTGCCGACGATACAACGATGAACCAGCTGTTTGTCGTTGCCATTGCCGAAAAAATCAGCGCGATGGAAACAGCGTCATTTTTTGAACGCCGCGCTGCACTGGCCGATAAAGCCAAAGCTGATGCAGCTTGGGGCAAAGTGGGTGCACGCGATCCGCTTCCTGCAGATCAATGGATGAAATAATTGATAAATACGCTCTAGCCGGCGTATTTATTTCCTAAATAGCTATTAAATTTAGGCTATGTCACCATTAGCTGTTGAAACGATTTCAAGCCAAGCGAAGTAGCCAAGAAAGCAGCAGCAGAATCGTTGTCGACATGTCGATCTAG
>JAYUCJ010000165.1:0-1292 GCA_043740415.1 Polaromonas sp.
CTTACGCACATTAAAGAAGGTAATTTATGCGCACTCACATTGAACTAGACGGTGAAGTACTGGAGCAAGTAATGGATCTAGGCCAGTTTGCCACCAAAAAAGCTGCCGTCAACGCCGCCCTGGCAGAGCTGTCGCGCTCTCTCATGCGCAGGCAACTGCTTGCCCTGCGTGGCAAGGTGGCATGGCAAGGAGATTTAGACCTGCTACGCAGCCCGCGCGCTGGCACACAGCCTGTTTAAAGCGCTGGCAACGCTGTGATTGTTGACACCTCGGTTTGGATTGATTTTTTCAACGGCCACCCGTCAGTGCAGGCTCAGCGCTTGGCGCGTGCTATCGAAGAGGGCGAATCCATTGCACTGCCCGGTTTGGTTTACACCGAGATTTTGTTAGGCTTAAAAAGCGATGCCGAGGCCAAGCGTATTGCACAACTATTGCAAGCCTTTAACTGGGTAGCAGAACCGACGCGGACGGACTACGCCGCTGCCGCAGCGCTCTACCGCCACTGTCGCGCAAAAGGTCTGACCATCCGCTCCACCATCGACTGCGTCATTGCCCAACTGTGCCTGCGCGACGGCCTGCCCCTGCTAGCCAAAGACCGCGACTTTGACCGCATTGCGCAGCTAGTGGCACTCAAGCTGGCGGAATGATGAAAAGCCCAAACGATAAACCATGAAAATAATAGCTGCTTACGCCCTATTGACGAGGACTATGACGGGTTTATTGCCTAAAAATGCTGTTGCGCGTACTTTTAAACCACTCGTTTCGGTTCAGTATTTGAATATGGGAAATGGGAGACCCTGAATCCTTCTGCTTTTGAAAATGCTCATTTGCCATTGCGGTCGGCGCACTTCCCATTGGGCTTACGAAATCCAGCACCGCCGCGCGAACCGCACCCGCCTCCGTTACCACCACCGCCCCCGCCACTTCCTCCACGGCGCCCACTCCCACCACGTCGTCCTCGGGCCTCAGATGAATCAGGCAAGGCGCTAAACGCAAGGCTCGCCAGTAGTATCAAAAATCCACGGCGAGATTTTGGCATACCCTATTTGCTGGCGGGATCGGTCAATTGGGAGCCATCCTTACCAGTGTGCGGATTTTCATTTCCCTTGGTCGTCCAGTTATTTTCAAATTTTTTGTCCGGTGTCGAACGTTGATGAGGTTCAACGTAAGTCCCATCTTTCTTTGTATATCCATGGACATGCGTGGACGACGAACTGGAGCCCGTGCCAGGGCCGCTAGAACTGGAATGATGACCACCGCCTTTTGCAGTTGCAAAAGTTGCGGCAGAAACA
>JAYUCJ010000166.1:0-24334 GCA_043740415.1 Polaromonas sp.
ATGGTTTTGTCGTCCACCGCAACCAAACCCGCACGTGCGCCGGCTTCAATCGCCATGTTGCACACCGTCATGCGGCCTTCCATGCTCAGCGCCCGGATGGCGGAGCCCGCAAATTCAATGGTGTAGCCGGTGCCGCCTGCCGTGCCGATTTTGCCAATGATGGCCAGTACGATGTCTTTGCCACCCACGCCGGCCGGCACTTTGCCTTCGACCTTGATGAGCATGTTTTTGGCTTTTTTGGCCAACAGCGTCTGCGTCGCCATGACGTGTTCGACCTCGCTGGTGCCGATGCCGTGGGCCAAGGCGCCAAACGCACCATGGGTGGAGGTGTGGGAATCGCCACACACAACCGTCATGCCCGGCAAAGTCGCGCCCTGTTCAGGCCCGATGACATGGACGATACCCTGGCGTTTGGACAGAAAGGGGAAGTAGGCCGCCGAGCCGAATTCGGCCATGTTGGCGTCCAGCGTGGTGATCTGTTCTCTGCTGACCGGATCGGTGATGCCGTCGTAGCCCAATTCCCAGCCGGTGGTGGGGGTGTTGTGGTCAGCCGTGGCGACAATGGAGCTGATGCGCCAGATTTTGCGACCCGCTTGGCGGATGCCTTCAAACGCCTGTGGGCTGGTGACTTCATGCACCAAGTGGCGGTCGATGTACAAAACGGCGGTGCCGTCTTCTTCGGTGTGGACGACGTGTTCGTCCCAGATCTTGTCGTAAAGCGTGCGGCTCATGGTGTGCATTGGAGGGTTATTTCCTAGTGAATTTTCGATGCGAATTCAGTGTAATTTGACGTAAACAAGCTATTTTATTCAATATGCAGGTTCAATATGCAAAACGCCCGCAGATGTTGCCATCAGGCGGGCGAATTTTGACAGTGCAACTGTATTAACGTTGAGCGATTGGCTTCACGTCACGTGTCACGTTACCTGTAAACAACTGGCGTGGACGGCCAATTTTGTACTCTGGGTCGCCAATCATTTCGTTCAATTGCGCAATCCAGCCGGTCGTGCGCGCCAAGGCGAACACAGCGGTGAACAACGGGGTTGGGATGCCGATGGCGCGTTGGACGATGCCGGAGTAGAAGTCCACGTTCGGGTACAACTTGCGCTGCACGAAGTAGTCGTCTTCCAGGGCGATTTTTTCGACCGCCATGGCCAGTTTGAACAAGGGGTCGTTTTCCAAACCGAGTTCGTGCAGGACTTCTTTGCAAGTTTCTTGCATCAATTTAGCACGTGGGTCGTAGTTTTTATAAACGCGGTGACCAAAACCCATCAACTTGACGCCAGAGTTTTTGTCTTTCACTTGTTCCATGAACTCACCCACTTTGCTGATGCCACCCATTTTTTGGATGTCTTCCAGCATGTTCAAGCAGGCTTCGTTCGCACCACCGTGGGCAGGGCCCCACAGGCAGGCCACGCCCGCAGCAATCGCCGCAAACGGGTTGGTGCCGGAGCTGCCGCACAAACGAACCGTTGAAGTTGACGCGTTTTGCTCATGGTCTGCGTGCAGGGTGAAGATGCGGTCTAAAGCGCGCTCTAGTACAGGGCTGACCTTGTAAGGCTCGCAGGGTGTCGCAAACATCATGTGCAGGAAGTTACCAGCGTAGCTCAAATCATTGCGTGGATACATATACGGCTGACCGACCGTGTATTTGTACGCCATCGCTACCAAAGTCGGCATTTTTGCAATCAAACGGATCGCAGAAATATTGCGGTGCTCAGCATTGGTGATGTCGGTACTGTCATGGTAGAACGCAGACAAAGCGCCGACCAAACCGGTCATGATGGCCATTGGATGTGCATCACGGCGGAAACCGCGCAAGAAGAATTGCATTTGCTCGTTGACCATGGTGTGGTTGGTCACGAGTTTGGTGAAGTCTTTTTTCTGTGTTTCGTCAGGCAACTCACCGTACAACAACAAGTGGCAGGTTTCTAAAAAGTCGCAATTGGTGGCGAGCTGCTCAATCGGGTAGCCGCGATACAACAATTCGCCCTTGTCGCCGTCAATATACGTGATGGCCGATTGGCATGCCGCTGTCGACAAAAAGCCCGGGTCATACGTGAACATGCCGGTTTGGGCATACAGTTTACGAATATCGATCACATCAGGTCCAACGCTACCGTGGTAAACGGGCATGTCGATACTTGGGCTGCCGTTGCTAAAGGATAGCGTGGCTTTGTTTTCAGCTAGTTTCATGAGGCGTCCTCTGTGGGCTGGGTTTATATAACTTTTAAAGTTTATGCTTTATTTTGCAGCATCTGTAGCACTTCGCGCGCATCAGCGCAGTCTAGAGAGGGGCTGCTAATCACAAGCTCATCAAGCGATTTTCGCGCCAAATGCAGGTCTAGCAAGTCGTTGTCGCTCAAGTCCATTAAGACATTGAGACCTTTCGCTTGGTTGACAGTCAACGATTTTTCGAAGGTATTGAAAAAGCGCTCGATGAACAAGTCGTTTTCCAGCAAGCCACGGCGGCAGCGCCAGCGCAGTTTGCTTAAGTCTCGCTCGTTCAATAGTTCGGTTTGCATCGTTTTGTCCAGATTAGACGGTTCGCATGACCATCATCTCTTTGATCTTACCGATGGCCTTTGTGGGGTTCAAACCCTTGGGGCAAACATCGACGCAGTTCATGATGGTGTGGCAGCGGAACAGGCGGTATGGGTCTTCCAGGTTGTCCAGACGCTCAGCGGTGGCTTCGTCACGGCTGTCGGCGATAAAGCGGTAGGCTTGCAACAAGCCGGCAGGGCCGACAAATTTGTCCGGATTCCACCAGAAGCTGGGGCAGGAGGTAGAACAGCTTGCGCACAAAATGCACTCGTACAAGCCATTCAGCTCATCGCGCTCTTCAGGGCTTTGCAGGCGCTCTTTTTCGGGCGGCGTGGTGGTGTTGATCAAGTACGGCTTGATCGAGTTGTATTGCTTGAAAAACTGCGTCATGTCAACGATCAAATCGCGGATGACCGGCAGGCCTGGTAGCGGTTTCAAAACGATGTCGCCTTTGAGTGTCAGCATATTGGTCAGGCAAGCCAAACCGTTTTTGCCATTGATGTTCATCGCATCTGAACCGCAAACGCCTTCGCGGCATGAGCGGCGGAAGGTGATGCTGGGGTCTTGCGCTTTGAGCTTCATCAGCGCGTCCAAGAGCATGCGCTCAGAGCCATCCAACTCGACGTTGATGGTTTGCATGTACGGCTTGGCGTCGGTATCCGGGTCGTAACGGTAGATTTTGAAGGTACGTAATTGGGGAGTTAAGGTCATGATTAATTCTCTTAAATTTTAGAAAGAACGCACAGTAAGCGGCACGGAATCAACGGTCAATGGTTTCATCTTGACGGGTTTGTAGGACAGGACGTTTGTGGCGCTGTCCCACAGGGTGTGCTTGTGCCAATCAGTGTCGTTGCGGCCATTCGGATGGGCAGCTGTGTCACCGTAGTCATTGACAGTGTGCGCACCACGGCTTTCATGGCGGGCAGCGGCAGACACAATGGTGGCTTGCGCGGCTTCGATCAAGTTGTCAATTTCCAGTGCTTCAATGCGCGCGGTGTTGAAGACTTTTGATTTGTCTTTGAGGTTGATGTTGGCCACGCGTTTGCGCAGCTCGGCGACCTTTTTAACGCCTTCGTCCATGCTGGCTTGGGTACGGAACACGCCTGCATGAAATTGCATGGTGTTGCGAATGTCATCAGCCACGCCTTGCGCGTATTCGCCGTCAGTCGCTGCGTCCAAACGCGCTACGCGAGCGAGTGAGGCATCAGCTGCATCCGCAGGCAAAGGCTTGTGCGTTTTGTTTTTCTGATTGAATTCAACAATGTGGTTACCAGCAGCGCGGCCAAACACCAGCAAGTCGAGTAACGAATTTGTACCCAAACGGTTTGCGCCATGCACGCTGACGCAGGAGCATTCGCCCACCGCGTACAAACCATTCACGACTTCGCTTTGGTTCTCGGCATTTTGCGTAACGACTTGACCATTGATGTTGGTCGGGATACCGCCCATTTGGTAATGAATCGTGGGGACGACAGGGATCGGTTCTTTGGTGATGTCGACGTTGGCAAAGTTGTGGCCAATCTCAAACACCGAAGGCAGTCGCTTCATGATGGTGTCCGCACCCAAATGCGTCATGTCCAGATTGATGTAGTCTTTGTTCGGACCACAGCCACGGCCTTCTTTGATCTCTTGGTCCATGCAGCGTGACACGTAGTCACGTGGGGCCAAATCTTTGTAGGCTGGGGCATAACGCTCCATAAAGCGCTCGCCATTACTATTGCGCAAAATAGCGCCTTCGCCACGGCAGCCTTCGGTCAACAACACACCCGCACCGGCAACACCAGTCGGGTGGAATTGCCAAAACTCCATGTCTTGCAAAGGAATGCCCGCACGCGCCGCCATGCCCAAACCGTCGCCAGTGTTGATAAAGGCATTGGTTGAGGCGGCAAAAATACGACCTGCGCCACCGGTGGCGAGCAAGGTGGTTTTGGCTTCTAAGATATGAATCTCGCCCGTTTCCATTTCTAAAGCGGTGACGCCAACAACATCGCCAGCAGCATCACGAATCAAATCAAGCGCCATCCATTCCACGAAAAATTGCGTCTTGGCTTGCACGTTTTGCTGGTACAGCGTATGCAACATGGCGTGGCCGGTACGGTCAGCCGCCGCGCAAGCGCGTTCAACGGCTTTTTCCCCGTAGTTAGCCGTATGGCCGCCGAAGGGGCGCTGGTAAATCGTTCCATCGGGATTGCGGTCAAACGGCATGCCCATGTGCTCAAGGTCATACACCACATTGGCAGCTTCGCGGCACATGAATTCAATCGCGTCTTGGTCGCCCAGCCAATCAGAGCCTTTAACGGTGTCGTAAAAATGGTAATGCCAATTGTCGGCATTCATGTTGCCCAATGAAGCACCGATGCCGCCTTGCGCAGCCACGGTGTGCGAACGAGTTGGGAATACTTTTGATAGCACAGCAACGTTCAAACCAGCGCGTGCCAGCTGAAGCGAGGCACGCATCCCTGAGCCACCAGCCCCGACGATAACAACGTCAAATTTGCGCTTGGAAACTGCTGCAGTCGATGCAGTGAATGATGAAATAGGGGAATTGCTTGATGCGGACGCCATGACTTACAGTCTCCAAAGAACTTGAATTGCCCAGCCCGCACATGCGACCAGCCAGACGATGGTGAATACTTGCATCAACAAACGGATGCCAACGGGTTGGATGTAGTCCATCCAAATATCACGCATGCCCACCCACACGTGGTACAACATGGCGACGATGACGACAAACGTAAGCGTCTTCATCCATTGTGACGAGAAGATGCCTGCCCACTTGTCGTAGCCCATAGCGCCTTTGTTGAAAATCACCTGCGCGAGGACAACAACTGTGAAAAGCGCCATCAGCGCAGCGGTCACGCGTTGGCTGAGCCAATCGCGCACGCCGTAGTGTGCGCCTACAACGACGCGCTTAGAACCATAATTAACTGCCATGTTATTTTCCCTTTGTTCTTTTTTAGGTGTGAATCAGATCAATAAGCGCCAAACAGTTTGAGCGCCAAGATGAACGTCAAACCTAAGCTCAAAACCAAGACCACCATCGCTGATGATTTGCCGAATTCTTTGGTGGCTCGGTCATGGTTCAAATCCATGAACAAATGGCGCAAGCCCGCGATAAAATGCTGCAAATAAGCCCAGATCAACGCCAAAGCGATCAATTTGAAGAACCAGCCAGGAACGAAGCCCACGCCCGCATTGAAGACAGCGGTGAATCTGGCGAATGAAATTTCTGAACTCACCGAGGTGTCAAACATCCAGATGATGAAAGGCATCAGCAAAAACATGATCGCGCCACTGGCACGGTGCAAGATGGACACCCAAGCTGCTGGTGCCATGCGGTAGGTGGTCAGGTCTTTGAAGGCATTGATATTGCGAAATTCAGGCCGTTTTGGCTTGGTTTCCATGGCTGGAGCGGTCATGTGTGGGCTTTCAAATGAGTCGAAAAAAGCATCAAAACCATGTCGTCAGACATCGTAATGAATCCGTAAAAGTGTAAATTCTATTGCACCGCAGCAAACTTAATAGGAAATTACAAGAATTGTTGACTAATGTCCTTGAAAAAATTTCAAAAAAGTTGATGAAAAGACGTTTTAGACTTAATCGAGTCCTAGTTTAGTTCGTTGCGATAGTGGTGCGTGTCCGTCAGGTAATAACCTCGGCGCAGCTCCATTGGCAGGTCGTTGTAGGTATAAGCGACGCGTTCAACGCTCAAAAGCGGCGTATTTTGCTCTATTTTTAATAGCGAACTATGCAATAAATTCGCCGGCAAAGCGCGTATTTTCTCTACCGCCCTAACCATTCGTACGCCAAACTCGGTTTCAAACAGCGCATACATAGAGCCGTGGTAATCGGCCAAGCGCTCTGCCGTCAAACCTTTGAAGGGCGCTGCGGGCAGCCAAATGTCTTCCAAAATGGTCGGCACGCCGCTGAACGACAGTACGCGCTGCGCCTGCCAAACAGGATCGCCCGTACGTAAATTGAGCAATTTGGCGATTTCCGCCGTGGCGCGAATCCGTTTGCATTCGGTGATTTGGCGATCTGCAGGGCCTTCGCTACTTTGGTCACCCGTGTCAGGCACCAGTTTTAAAAACCGATAGTGCGCATGTTTTTCAGCGTGGGTGTCTACAAAGGTACCTTTGCCTTGGCGGCGCACCAGTAAATTGTCTGCTGCTAATTCGTCAATCGCTTTTCGCACTGTGCCTTGGCTCACGCGGTAGCGCACGGCCAAGTCCATTTCGCTGGGAATCGCTTCGCCCGGTTTCCACTCGCCGCCTTGCAAGCTTTTGAGTATCAAGCCTTTGATTTGCTGGTACAACGGGCTAAATGCAGGCGTGGCGGGCGCAGCAAAGTCGGGCAATCCTTGCAAATCGCTTACGGTTGCCGACGCTAATTGAGTGGAATTGTCGTTTTGTGCCATTTCCCTAATCATATCTTATATAAGACATAAGACAAATTGACTTATTAGGGTTTTCGCGAGTAAACTTAGGAACTGTTTCTTTCTCGTTTTTTATCTTTTCTCTTCTCTTTTTCAGTTTTACTTTCAACTTTTGGAGTTTTCTATGAGCAAAAAGCCCGTCCGCGTAGCAGTTACAGGTGCCGCAGGTCAAATTGGTTACGCGATTTTGTTTCGCATCGCATCGGGTGAAATGCTCGGAAAAGACCAGCCCATCATTTTGCAATTGCTTGAAGTGCCCGTAGAAGGCCCACAAAAAGCAATGCAAGGCGTGATGATGGAATTGCAAGATTGCGCATTCCCATTGCTCGTGGGCATGGAAGCGCACAGCGACCCGATGACTGCGTTCAAAGACGTGGACTATGCGCTGTTGATCGGTTCACGCCCGCGTGGCCCGGGCATGGAGCGTGCCGAGTTGCTGGCTGTCAACGCCGAAATTTTCACCGCACAAGGCAAGGCATTGAACGCTGTTGCCAGCCGCGACGTGCGCGTTTTGGTGGTCGGCAACCCAGCCAACACCAACGCTTACATCGCCATGAAAAGCGCGCCAGACCTGCCACGTAAAAACTTCACCGCCATGCTGCGTTTGGACCACAACCGTGCTTTGTCACAAATCGCGGCCAAAACCGGCAAAGCCGTGGCTGAGATTGAAAAATTCGTGGTGTGGGGCAACCATTCGCCAACGATGTACGCGGACTACCGCTTCGCGACCATCAACGGCGCATCTGTCAAAGACATGATCAACGACCACGACTGGAACGCCAACACATTCTTGCCAACCGTGGGCAAGCGCGGCGCTGCCATCATCGCTGCACGTGGCGTGTCTTCTGCCGCTTCTGCAGCGAACGCTGCTATCGACCACATGCGTGATTGGGCTTTGGGCACGAATGGCAAGTGGGTCACCATGGGTATTCCTTCAGACGGTCAATACGGCATTCCAAAAGACACCATGTTTGGCTTTGCCGTGACTTGTGAAAACGGTGAATACAAAACCGTCGAAGGTTTGACAGTTGACGCGTTCAGCCAAGAATGCATCAACAAAACCCTCGCAGAGTTGCAAGAAGAGCAAAAAGGCGTGGCGCATTTGCTGTAATCACGGAAATTAAACTGGCTAAATCAAACTGGCTTATTGACCATGCAGCTTGTCCCCGCATCCACCCAAGTGCATCCGCGTGATGTGCTGCTGGGTGCGCAGGCCGCTGGTGTCAGTTTGCCAGTTTGCGACCATTATTGCGGTGTTGAAGCCCGTATGTTGAAGAGCTTGCAGCTGCAAACAGAACTTGCAGAAGAGTTTGGCACGTGCGTGTTTGATGTGACGCTAGATTGCGAAGACGGCGCCCCTGTTGGTGGCGAGATGGAACATGCTGAATTGGTCGCTAAAATAGCATCAAATTCGACTATAGCCGGCGTAAATACTGCCTATACTGCTATTAAAAAAATAGCAAATAAGCATGTTGAAATGAAAAAATCATCTCGCATAGCTGTTCGCGTTCACGCTCCCGACCATGCAGCCTTTGAGGCTGATATCGACATCATCGTCGGCCAAGCATCGCATGCGTTGTGCCACGTGATGATTCCGAAGGTGGAGTCGGTTGCCGATATTGATCGTGCCGTCAAATTGATTGATGCAGCACAAAAAAAATCAAAAATGGCTAATGTCCATGTGGGTGCTCAAGCGAGAACTAAGCTTGGTGCAAAACGCCAAATTCCATTGCATGTGTTGATTGAGTCTCCCACGGCGGTGCACCGCGCTTTTGAGATTGCCGCGCACCCGCGTGTGCAGTCGCTCAGTTTTGGGTTGATGGATTTTGTGTCCAGCCACGGCGGCGCAATTCCGGCAGCTGCCATGGGTTTGGCAGGGCAGTTCACGCACCCTCTGGTTGTTCGTGCCAAACTGGCGATTGCCAGTGCCTGCCATGCGCATGGCAAAGTGCCGTCGCACTGCGTGGTGACTGAGTTTTCTGACGCTGATGCTATTAAAAATGCAGCGCTTCAGGCAGCTAATACGTTGGGCTTTACACGTATGTGGAGTATTCACCCAAGTCAAATTCGCCCCATCCTGGCGGCTTTTGCACCAGCTGCGAACGACATTGACGTGGCGACGCACATTATCACTGCTGGTGTGGACGCCGATTGGGCACCCATCAACTACAAAGGCACGCTGCATGACCGCGCCAGCTACCGCTACTACTGGCAGGTGCTAGAGCGTGCGCACCAAACAGGAAAAGCCATGGACACGTCAGTGGCTCATTTTTTTAACGACGGAATTTAGTTTTTTAATTTTTACCATTTTGAAACCAGGAGATTGAGATGTTACAAGCCTACCGAACCCACGTTGCCGAGCGCGCTGCTTTGGGTATTCCACCGCAGCCACTGTCTGTCAAGCAAACCGCTGAGCTGATCGAGTTGCTCAAAAAACCACCAGCAGGCGAAGAAGCAACGCTGGTTGAGTTGATCACGCACCGCGTGCCCGCTGGTGTGGACGCCGCTGCTAAAGTCAAAGCCAGCTACTTGGCCGCTGTTGCCCACGGTACAGAAGTCTGCCCCCTGATCAGCCGTGCGCTCGCAACCACGCTGTTAGGCACCATGCTGGGAGGCTACAACATCGGCCCTATGGTGGCTTTGTTGGACGACTCTGCTGTTGCTGCCGAAGCCGCAGCGGGTCTGAAAAAGACCTTGCTGATGTTTGACCAGTTTCATGACGTCAAAGAAAAAGCCGACAAAGGCAATGCTTTTGCAAAATCTGTGCTGCAAAGCTGGGCCGACGCCGAGTGGTTCACCAGCCGCCCAGAGGTGCCAAAATCCATCACGCTGACCATTTTCAAAGTTGCCGGCGAAATCAACACCGACGATTTGTCACCCGCACCTGACGCTTTCAGCCGCCCCGACATCCCAATGCACGCCTTGGCCATGCACAAAAATGCCCGTCCAGGCATCGTTCCGGAAGAGGAAGGCAAGCGTGGTCCTGTCAAATTCATCAACGACTTGAAAGCCAAGGGCAACCTGGTCGCCTACGCGGGTGATGTGGTCGGTACGGGTTCCAGTCGTAAATCAGCCACCAATTCGGTGCTGTGGTTCACCGGCGAAGACATTCCATTTGTACCGAACAAGCGTTTTGGCGGTGTGTGTTTGGGCAACAAAATCGCGCCTATTTTCTACAACACCATGGAAGATTCGGGCGCTTTGCCGATTGAGTTGGATGTGAGCAACATGAACATGGGCGACGTGGTTGAACTGCGTCCCTATGACGGCCAAGCGCTGAAAGATGGCAAAGTGATTGCCGAGTTCAAATTGAAAAGCGATGTGCTCTTTGACGAAGTGCGCGCCGGTGGACGTATTCCGCTCATCATCGGTCGTGGTTTGACCACCAAAGCACGTGAAGCGCTGGGCTTGCCAGTTTCAACCCTGTTCCGTTTGCCACAAAACCCAGCTGACACCAAAAAAGGTTTCACACTGGCGCAAAAAATGGTTGGCCGCGCTTGTGGTTTGCCAGTTGTCAACGGCAACCAGCAAGGTGTGCGTCCAGGCACCTACTGCGAGCCAAAAATGACCAGCGTCGGTTCGCAAGACACCACCGGCCCGATGACCCGTGACGAGCTGAAAGATTTGGCTTGCTTGGGCTTCAGCGCCGACTTGGTGATGCAGTCTTTCTGCCACACGGCGGCCTATCCAAAACCAGTCGACGTGAAGATGCACCATGAGCTGCCAGAGTTCATGACCGACCGTGGTGGTATCCCTCTGCGTCCGGGTGACGGCATCATCCACAGCTGGTTGAACCGCATGTTGTTGCCCGACACCGTCGGCACCGGCGGCGACAGCCACACCCGTTTCCCCATCGGTATCAGCTTCCCAGCGGGTTCTGGCTTGGTCGCGTTTGGTGCTGCCACCGGCGTGATGCCTTTGGACATGCCCGAGAGCGTGTTGGTGCGTTTCAAAGGCAAGATGCAGCCAGGCGTCACGTTACGCGACTTGGTGAACGCGATTCCGTTGTACGCCATCAAAGCCGGTTTGTTGACAGTGGCCAAGCAAGGCAAGATCAACATTTTCTCAGGTCGTATTTTGGAAATCGAAGGTTTGCCTGACCTCAAGGTTGAGCAAGCGTTTGAATTGTCTGATGCGTCTGCCGAGCGTTCAGCCGGTGGTTGCACCGTGCATTTGAACAAAGAGCCCATCATTGAGTACATCACCAGCAACATCACCATGTTGAAGTGGATGATTGCCACCGGTTACAGCGATGTCCGCACCATCAACCGCCGCATTGCCGCGATGGAAGCCTGGTTGGCGAATCCTGAACTACTCAAAGGCGATGCTGACGCTGACTACGCCGCTGTGATCGAGATTGACTTGGCTGATATCCATGAGCCTATCGTCGCCTGCCCGAACGACCCGGATGATGTGAAAACATTGGCTGATGTGGCAGGCAGCAAGATTGACGAAGTGTTCATTGGCAGCTGTATGACCAATATCGGTCACTTCCGCGCAGCGTCAAAATTGTTGGAAAACAAGCGCGACATCCCCGTCAAGCTGTGGGTTGCACCACCGACCAAGATGGACGCCCACCAGTTGAGCGAAGAAGGCCATTACGGCGTCTTGGGCAGCGCAGGCGCACGTATGGAAATGCCAGGCTGTAGCCTGTGCATGGGCAACCAGGCGCAGGTGAAAGAGGGCGCCACCGTGTTCTCTACATCAACCCGCAACTTCCCGAACCGTCTGGGTAAAAACAGCAATGTGTACTTGGGTTCTGCGGAGTTGGCAGCGATTTGCTCCAAGCTGGGTCGCATCCCGACCAAAGCCGAGTACATGGCCGACATGGGTGTGTTGACCGCAGCCAGCGACAAAATTTACCAATATATGAATTTTGACAAAATGCCTGACTTCACCGATGTGACGGATGCGGCAGACAAAGCCGCAGTGACGGTCTAACCCAGTCAGCGATGAATAGCAAAAAGCCCTGCAAGTTGCCTTGCAGGGCTTTTTTTATGCCTAAATATGGTTGTAGCCGGCGTGATTATTGCCTAAGGTGCTATTGATTTAGTAGTATTTTTGACAGGTATCAATGGTTGTCACGCGGCACTTGTGAGCCGCGTTTGCCGACTAAAAAGTCCAAATCAACACCTTCATCGGCTTGCAACACATGGTCGATGTACAGCTTCCAATAGCCTGAGTCCATAGGTGGCTTGGGTGGTGTCCACAAAGCCAAGCGGCGCGCCAATTCTTCGTCGCTGATGTGCAAATGCAGTTTGCGCTCTGGCACGTTCAATTCAATCAAATCGCCGTTTTGCACCACGGCCAAGGGGCCTCCAGCAGCCGCTTCAGGTGCGGTATGTAGAACCACCGTGCCGTAGGCGGTGCCGCTCATGCGGGCGTCGCTGATGCGCACCATGTCGGTGATGCCCTTGCGCAAAATTTTTGGCGGCAACGGCATGTTGCCCACCTCGGCCATGCCAGGGTAGCCTTTGGGGCCACAGTTTTTCAGCACCATGACGCAGGTTTCATCGATGTCCAGATCTTCATCGTCAATGCGTTTGTGGAAATCTTCAATATCTTCAAACACCACGGCGCGACCGGTGTGAACGAGTAAGGCTGGCGTCGCCGCACTGGGTTTGATCACCGCGCCGCGTGGCGACAAATTACCCTTCAAAATGGCAATGCCGGCTTTATCTTTGAAAGGGGTTGCTAACGGCGTGATCACATCGGTGTTGTAGTTTTCAGCGCTGGCAATGTTTTGCGCCACCGTTTGGCCGCTGACGGTGATGATGTCTTGATGCAGCAAGTGCGAGATTTCTTTCATCACCGCCGGCAAACCGCCGGCGTAGCAAAAATCTTCCATCAGGTATTTGCCGGAAGGCTGCAAATTGACAATGCAGGACAGATTGCTGGCTAAACGGTCAAAGTCTTCAATCGCCAGTTCAACACCAATACGCCGCGCCATCGCCACCAAATGGATGACCGCGTTGGTTGATCCGCCAATCGCCGCCAGCGTGACGATGGCGTTTTCAAAGGCTTTGCGGGTCATCACGGTGGACAGCTTCATGTCGTCATGCACCATCTGCACCGCACGTCTGCCGGCCATGCGAGCCAATACGTTGCGGCGACCGTCCACAGCGGGGTAGGCCGCATTGCCGGGCAGGCCAATACCCAGCGCTTCCACCATGCTGGCCATGGTCGAAGCAGTGCCCATGGTCATGCACGAGCCGTGGCTGCGGTGCATGCAACTCTCAGCTTCAAAAAAGTCCTGCAACTTTAATGTGCCTGCGCGGACTTGCTCACTCATGCTCCACACGCCCGTGCCCGAGCCCAATTCTTGACCGCGCCATTTGCCACTGAGCATAGGGCCACCACTGACGCCAATGGTCGGCAAATCGACACTGGCCGCACCCATCACCAGTGAAGGCGTGGTTTTGTCACAGCCCATCAGCAGCACGACGCCATCAATCGGGTTGCCGCGAATGCTCTCTTCCACATCCATACTCGCTAGGTTGCGGTACAGCATGGCGGTAGGGCGTAATAGTGTTTCACCCAAGGACATCACAGGGAACTCCAGCGGAAATCCACCGGCTTCATACACCCCGATTTTCACTTGCTCTGCCAGCGTGCGAAAGTGCGAATTGCAAGGGGTGAGTTCGCTAAAAGTATTGCAAATTCCGATCACCGGCCTACCATCAAACTGGTCATGCGGTACGCCTTTTCCTTTGACCCAGCTCCGATAAGCAAAACCATCGCGGTCTTGACGACCAAACCATTGTTGGCTGCGAAGTTCATGGGCAGGTTTTTTGGGTTTTGAACTCATATTTGATGTAAATTTAGGTGGATAAGAGCGATGTTTCGGGTATTCCCTGATATTGGAATCATCTTATGGTAATACGATAGAGGCAAGTTTGTAAACAACAATTTTTTGTTAGTGCAAGTTTTTTTAAAACAAGATGAGCGTGAAATTTGAAATGTCTAAGCCTGAAATACTAACCGTTGCCAAGTTGTGGCCACCTTACCTACAAGAGTTGCAGCAAACGTATGTCGTTCACGATAGAACACATGAGCTTGATCCAACTGCATTCGCGCAGATCGCACCCCGCATTCGTGCAATAGCTGGCGGTGGTGAATCTCAGGTAACACGTGCCTTGATGAGTCAGTTGCCTGCTTTAGAGATGATTTCCGTCTTCGGCGTTGGCTACGATCGGTATGACGTTGCTGCCGCGCATGAGCGGCGCATTCCAGTCACCAACACGCCTGATGTGTTGACCGACGATGTGGCAGACATGGGCATCGCCTTGATGCTAGCGCTCTCGCGTAGTATCCCTCAAGCCGATAAATACGTGCGGGAAGGCAAATGGACCAGCGGACCTATGCCACTCGCGCGTAAAGTGAGTGGGGCGCGTTTAGGTATCGTCGGTTTAGGTCGCATTGGCAGCGCCATTGCGCGCCGAGCGGCCGGTTTTGACATGAGCATTGCGTACACGTCAAGAAACAAAGTCGCCGACAGCCCTTACACCTATTACCCAACGCCAGCGGCACTTGCCGCTGAAGTCGATTTTTTGATGGTCATCACACCGGGCGGTGCGGATACCAAAGGTTTGATTAATGCCGAAGTTTTGAATGCGTTGGGCGCAAAAGGTTATTTGATCAATGTGGCGCGCGGCTCGGTGGTTGACGAATCCGCGCTGATAACTGCGTTGCAAAACAATGTGATTGCGGGCGCTGCATTAGATGTGTTTGAAAACGAACCCCATGTCCCAGCCGCCTTGTGCGCTATGAGCAATGTGGTGCTCGCGCCCCATGTGGCAAGTGCGACCTGGCAAACACGCCGTGCGATGGCTGATTTGGCATTTGGCAATTTGCAGGCGCATTTTGCAGGCAAGCCTTTATTAACGCCGGTGCCCTGACTTGAGTTCGAAGCATGATTAAAAACGTACACGGCAATACAGTGGACTTCCTAGGCGAAGCCATTGTTGCTGGACGTTATGCTGAGGGCGGCGCCATACCGCCAGAGCCCGTGTTGTGTGAAGAGTTAGGCATCAGCCGTACCGTGGTGCGCGAAGCCATCAAGTCATTGGTTGCGAAAGGTTTGATACACACGGGGCCCAAAGTGGGTACGCATGTGTTGTCTGCAGATCAATGGAATTGGTTTGATGCTGATGTCATTGCTTGGCAATCCAAAGCAGGTTTGACGGCTGAATTCATTCGTGATTTGCAAGATCTGCGTCGTGTGGTTGAACCAGCTGCCGTCAAATTTGCAGCAATGCGAGCAACAACTGAAGACATCGCAAAAATTGAAGCTGCTTATGCTGGCATGAAGCAGGCCGTGTATGAGGGTGGCGATTACATTACCTTTGATTTGCGTTTTCATCAGGGTTTACTCGCTGCCTCACACAATCGGATGCTGGTACAAATGAGTAAAGCGCTAAGCGCACTGTTGCGTACGAGTTTTGAATTGTCAACAGCCAAAGAAAATGGTACACGGCATTCTTTACCTATGCACCGTGCTGTACTTGATGCGGTAATAGCGCATAACCCAGTTCAGGCTGAGCGCGCAATAATTGTTTTGATAGACAGTGCGCACAACGATATTGAAGAAATTTTGACCTCCCACAAACATTTACCGCGTGTCAATCGACCTGCAACTGAACTGCGTGCAGCATGATGAGCTTAATTCCACCTCCCCCGTCAGCTTGAAGATTTACCATTTATAAGGAGACAGTTAGATGAAATTTAAATTACTCGCAACAGCAGCTTGCATGACCACGACGATGCTTGTCGGTGGCCACGCAGCTGCGCAAGAAAAACTCACCGTTTGGTGGGCGAAAGGCTATTACAAGGCTGAAGATGATGCGCTTTTTGCTGCCATCAAAAAGTTCGAAGCCAAGACAAAAGTCAAGGTAGAGCTATCTCAATATGCACCGCAAGAAGCAATTCCGAAATCCGTTGCGGCGATGGATGCAAAAAATCCACCAGACGTCGCCTATGCGGACGTCTATGACTTCCAAGTCGCTGGCAAATGGGCGTTTGACGGCAAGCTGGAAGATCTCAGCAGCGTGATTGATCCGATTCGCAGCAAGTTCGCTCCGAATACTGCCGAAACAGCATTCTTGTACAACGATGTTGACAAAAAACGTGCTTATTACGCTTTCCCGATGAAGCAGCAAACGATGCATATTCAGTATTGGTCAGATATGCTGACAGATGCGGGCTTTAAAGAAAGCGATATTCCAACGACGTGGAAAGAATACTGGTCATTCTGGTGCGACAAAGTGCAACCTGCACATCGCCAAAAATCAGGCAATCGCACCTTTGGTATAGGTCAACCGATGGGCGTGGATTCCAGCGATTCTTACTTTTCGTTTTTGACGTTCATGGATGCTTACAACGTGAAGTTGGTGAGCGACAGTGGCAAAGTTTTGGTTGACGATCCAGCCGTAAGAACAGGCTTGATTTCCGCTTTAACGGACTACACCAACATCTACGTCAAAGGCTGCACACCACCGTCATCCACCAACTGGAAAGACCCGGACAACAATGTTGCTTTTCATAATAAAACTACGGTTTTAACGCACAATGCTACTATTTCGATAGCGGCAAAGTGGTTGGACGATTCGAAAAATGAAGCGTTGACGCCTGAGCAACGGGCTACTGCCGGTAAAAACTACAACGAATTAATTCGCACAGCCGGTTTTCCTAGCAAGCCTGATGGCTCTAAGTTTAAATACCGTAGTGCTGTAAAAGTTGGGGTTGTATTTAAAGATGCGAAAAACGTCAAGCGCGCCAAAGAGTTTGCGGCGTTCATGATGGCTGAAGAAAATTTAGGGCCATATGTTGAGGGTTCGTTGGGTCGTTGGTATCCAGTGATGAAAGCCGGCCAAGCGAGCCCATTCTGGAAGGGTGATAAACATCGTTTAGCTGTCCACAACCAATACCAAGATGGAACAGTGAATTTTGAGTTAACTAAAAACTATAAGTTTACGATTTTGAACAACGAAAACGTGTGGGCAAAAGCAATGAACCGTGTTGCCAGCGAGAAATGGCCCGTTGATAAAGCAGTTGATGAAATGATTGCTCGCATTAAAACAGTAGCCAACTAATTGCTGTTTTACAGAAAATTAGAAAGTAATTAAGTAATTAAGTAAAAATGGTTGACCAGCATGGGCTGGCAGCCACTCATTCGCTTTTAATCATGACCACATTGACACATGCCGGCGCAATGCTGACCGATCAGCCGATCAAAAAAGGTCTGTCCTCTTGGGAATTCTGGGGCAGGATTTTACTCGTTCCCTATGTCTTGTTGTTTTTGATTTTTGTTCTCTATCCCGTTGGCTACGGCTTGTGGCTGGCAAGTAATCCTAGTAGTTATGTCAAATTATTTGACGATCCCATTTTCTATCGCACAGTCCTAAATACGATTCTTTTTCTAGTCATTGGCATTAATTTAAAAATGCTTCTGGCTCTGTTTTTGTCTGGTTTTTTTGTGCGAACAAGAAGCTGGATCAAATGGCTATCTTTGGTTTTTATACTCCCTTGGGCTGTCCCATCGATCCCCACCATTTTGTCGATGCGTTTTATGTTGAACCCTGAGTGGGGCGTCATCAATACCTTGATTTTTAAGTTGACTGGCACGGATGGTCCCAATTGGCTCAACGATCCAGCGCTTGCATTGTCGCTTTCGATGTTGGCGCATATCTGGAAGTCACTGCCATTTTGGACGCTGATTTTGGTGGCCGCACGGCTGGCGATTCCGACCGAACAATACGAGGCTGCTTCAGTCGATGGCGCGACCAACTGGCAAAAATTTAAATACATCTCATGGCCGTCGCTGAAAACGGTTTACCTCACTTCTACCTTGCTTTCAACCATTTGGTCGCTGGGTGATTTCAACAGCGTTTACCTGCTAACAGGTGGTGGGCCGGCAGATTTGACGCACGTCCTGGCAACGCTTGGCATTCGTTATTTACGACTTGATCAAATAGATTTGGCGATGGCGTCGATTGTGGTTGCCTTGCCTATGGTGCTGCCATTGGTTTATTTCATGATGAAGCGTTTGTCTAAATAGGCGCATGAATAGGGACAACGAGAGAGCCATTATGAAACCCATTACTTTAAAACAAGTCACTACCGAAGCCAAGCTGTTGCTGATTGGTATCCCAGTTTTCCTGTGGACCATGATCCCTGTTTATCACATGATTTTGTTTGCCATTTCACCACGAGACAAAGCTACATCTGGTCAGCTGTTTCCTAAAAATCCAACGCTGGATAATTTTGGCGTTGTGTTTGAGCAAAAACATATTTATTTGACGCACTTTTGGCAACAACTTGGGAATTCGTTTGTGATTGCATTCTCAGTTGCTGCGATTACATTATTCATTGCCACGACCGCTGCATTTGCCATCAGTCGGCTCAAAGTGCGTGGCGGTCGCACGGTGATGAATTTGGCCTTATGCACCTACTTTATTCCCGCTGCTTTTTTGGCAGTTCCCATGTATAAAACCATGAGTACCTATGGTTTGCTCAACAACCATTGGTCCTTGATTTTGGCAATGGTCACCATCGCATCCCCCTACTGTATTTGGGTATTGAAGCAAGCGTCTGACAAATTGCCGTATGAGTTGGATGAAGCCGCAAAAATGGATGGTGCAACTGCCATGCAATTGTTCCGTCTGGTTTATTTGCCTTTGATGGTGCCATCCTTGGTCGCGGTCGGGACGTATTCGTTGTTATTGGCTTGGAACGAGTATTTATACGCATTCTTGTTGCTTTCAAAAGAAGACACACTGACCTTGGGTGTCGCACTGGGTAATTTCTTGGGGGCGGATGATTCTCCGTGGGAGCTTTTGATGGCTACAGGATTGCTTTATGCGCTTCCCCCAGCTGCGATTTACTACACCTTTAAGCGCTATATGGTTTCTGGTTTAACTGCCGGCGCTGTAAAAAGCTAAGTTATAAAAGTTAAGTTATAAAAATTAAGTTATTTTTACATATCGATTTTCTAAATATTTAAATTAAAAACTGATTGAAGACAAATTATGGCATCCGTATCCTTTCGCAATATTGAAAAATCATTCGGCAAAACCAAGATCATTCACGGTATCAGTTTTGATATTCAAGACGGTGAGTTTGTTGTCCTAGTTGGTCCTTCCGGTTGTGGGAAATCAACTTTGCTGCGCATGTTAGCCGGCTTAGAGGAAATCAGCGGCGGTGATATTGCGGTAGATGACAAGATTGTCAACGATCTTGAATCCAAAGACCGTGACATCGCCATGGTGTTCCAAAGCTATGCGTTGTATCCGCATATGACGGTGCGTGACAACATGGCGTTTAGTTTGAAGTTGCGTAAGGCCGATGCTGCGATCACGAATGAACGCGTTGCCAAAGCTGCCAAAATTTTAAATTTAGATGTTTTACTTGATCGTTTTCCGCGCGAACTTTCGGGTGGTCAGCGTCAGCGCGTCGCCATGGGGCGGGCTATTGTGCGAGACCCTAAAGTCTTCTTGTTTGATGAGCCCCTGTCAAACTTGGACGCAAAATTGCGCGTTTCCATGCGTGCTGAAATCAAAGCCTTGCATCAACGCCTCAAAACCACGACTGTTTACGTGACGCACGATCAAATCGAAGCGATGACGTTGGCAGATCGTATCGTGGTGATGCACGACGGCATCATTGAGCAAATTGGTACGCCGTTGGAGTTATTTGATAAACCCGGTAACTTGTTTGTTGCTCAGTTTATTGGCTCACCGTCCATGAATGTATTTGAAGGCAAATTGCGCTCTGTGGATGGGAACTATGTCGTTGAAGCTTTAGGGGTGAACTGGCCTGTTGAGCATGCCAGTCAAGGTCGTGATGGCCAAGCCGTGAGCTACGGTATTCGCCCAGGAGATATCAGCATCAAAACTTCTGGACAAGGTATTCCCGCTAAGGTGATTGTGGTTGAGCCTACTGGGGCAGAGACGGAGTTGTTGCTTGAAGTGGGGGGGGCACAGATTGTCACCGTGATGCATGGCCGAACAGACGCTAAACCAGACGATATTGTGCAGTTGCATATTGATGCCAACAAAGCCCATATTTTTGAAGTGCAAACAGGCAAGCGCTTGGATTGAGGTTTAGCTTGTTTTGAGTTTATTTTTTGAACGATGAAAAATCAATTTAGCCTAGAAGGCCGTCTCGCCCTCATCACCGGTTCGTCAGCAGGTATTGGATTTGGACTTGCGCGAGGACTGGCGCAAGCTGGGGCGACCGTCGTCCTCAATGCCAGAAACGAGCATAAACTGCTTGCAGCTGCAGAGCAACTTCGCAGCGAAGGCTTCAAGATTCATTCTCGCTGCTTTGACGTGACGCATGAACAAGAAGTACAGACCGCTGTGCACGATATCGAAAAACACATTGGTGCGATTGATATTTTGATCAACAACGCGGGTATGCAACGTCGCGCACCTTTGGAAGAATTTAAAACCAGTGACTGGCATGAGCTGATGCGCACCAATGTGGACAGCGTTTTCTTGGTCGGCCAAGCCGTTGCCAAGGCCATGATTCCACGCAAACGCGGCAAAATAATCAACATATGCTCGGTGCAAAGCGAACTGGGTCGACCCAATATTGCACCCTACACGGCTAGCAAAGGCGCTGTCAAAATGCTGACCAAGGGCATGGCGATCGATTGGGGGCCGCACGGCATCAACGTCAATGGCATTGGCCCGGGTTATTTCAAAACTGAGTTGAACCAGAAATTGGTCAACGACCCGCAATTCAGCGATTGGCTCATCAAACGCACACCCAACAGACGCTGGGGCAATGTGGAAGAGTTGACGGGTGCAGCGGTATTTTTAGCCAGTGATGCGTCTAATTTCGTCAACGGTCATATTTTGTATGTTGATGGCGGCGTCACCGCAACTTTGTAATTGGAGAACGCCATGCGCGCCCTAGTTTGTCACGCCCCCAAAGATTTACGCCTTGAAGAGCAACAGCCTGAAGTCTTGGGCGCGCAGCAGCTGCGCATTCGCGTTGCTTTTGGGGGCATTTGTGGCTCAGATTTGCATTACTTCCAGCATGGCGGTTTTGGCACTGTGCGCTTGAAAGAACCCATGGCCTTGGGACACGAAGTTTCAGGACGAATTGACGAGATCGGTGCTGGTGTGACGGGCTTTAAGTTAGGTCAACGCATCGCCATTTCACCCTCACGCCCTTGCGGCGCTTGCCAATACTGCCAAAAAGGGCAGCACAACCATTGCCTGAACATGCGCTTTTACGGCAGCGCCATGCCTTTTCCGCACATTCAAGGCGCTTTTCGGGAGTCGCTCATCATTGATGCCAGTCAAGCGCATGCTGTGGCGGATGATTTGCCGCTGTCACAGGCTGCTTTGGCTGAGCCATTGTCAGTCGGGCTGCACGCCATCACCCGCGCTGGGTCGGTGTTTGGCAAACGCGTACTGGTCACTGGCTGTGGTCCCATTGGTGCTTTGCTGATTGCCGCGCTGCGCCGTGCCGGTGCTGCACATATCGTAGCGGCGGATTTGGCCGACTTGCCGCTGGCGTGTGCTTTGAAAATGGGTGCAAACGAGGTCATTAACTTCGCTAAAGAGCCAGATGGACTGGACAAATATTCAGCGAATAAGGGAACGTTTGACGTGATGTTTGAAGCCTCTGGCAGCGACAAAGCCTTGCGTGCAGGGCTTGCCGTCGTCATGCCACGCGGCGTGATTGTCAGCATCGGCTTGGGTGGTGATGCGCAAATTCCGCTGAATATGCTGGTGGCCAAAGAAATTGAGCTGCGCGGCACTTTCCGCTTCCACGCCGAATTTGCGGTTGCTGTCGCCTTTTTGAACCAAGGTTTGATTGACGGCAAACCGGTTATTTCCGACATCATTGCGTTTGACCAATCCGAAGAGGCCTTCAAGCTCGCCTGTGACAAAAGTAAATCCATGAAAGTGCAAATCGCTTTCGACAAAAAACTCTCTTTTTAAGATATATTTACTACTATTTTAATAGCAGTTTAGGCAATAAATACGCCGGCTAGATGCCAATTTTGGTACTCTATTTCACAAAAAATACAACATTAATATGCCAACATCAACTCCGACATTTCTTCAAGTCATCCTTTTCACCGACACCGACGGCCGTGCCAAATTCCGCGAAGAGGCTTTGCCCATGCCAGAAGGCAACCCGCAAGCCATGCTGTCAAAGTTGCAACCGTCCGGTGGTTTTCAGATGCGCCACAGCCCGGTGGGCTTTCGCAGCCAGTTTCATTGCACCATCACACCGCAATGGGTGTTCATTTTGGGCGGCGGTATGGAAATTTTGCTACAAGACGGCAGTTCGCGCGTTTTTCAGCCCGGCGACTCGTTTTATTCAGACGACACCGTGCCCGCCGGTGCGACTTTTGACGCCACCGTTCACGGCCACTGGAGCCGCCAAGTGGGCGGTCAGCCGCTGGTGACGCTGTTCGTCCGAACTTGACTAGAACTCGAACAGGACCTGAATTGGCGGTCTAGCAACCGATAACTGCGATAATTGAGGGTTAGCGCATTGGATTTTCGTATTCAATGGCGCTTCTTTTCGTTAATCTACGCACACTAATACGCCTACTTAGGCAGATACAGAATCCAAAATGGCTCAATACGTATACACCATGAACAAGGTCGGCAAAATCGTGCCGCCCAAGCGTCAAATTATCAAAGACGTGTCTCTCAGCTTCTTCCCAGGTGCCAAAATCGGCGTTTTGGGTACCAATGGTTCAGGTAAGTCCACCCTGCTCAAAATCATGGCTGGCTTGGACAAAGACATTGAGGGCGAAGCCACCGCCATGCCGGGTTTGCAAATCGGCTATTTGCCGCAAGAGCCTCAACTCAACAACGAGCACACCGTGCGTGAAAGCGTGGAAGCGGGCATGGGCGCACTCTTTGCCGCCAAAGCACGCTTGGAAGAGGTTTACATCGCCTACGGTGAAGAAGATGCTGATTTTGACGCGCTGGCCGCCGAGCAAGCGCAACTGGAAGCCATCATCGCCACCGCTGGCACGGATAGTGAGCACCAACTTGAAATCGCTGCCGACGCACTGCGTCTGCCACCTTGGGATGCCAAAATAGGCGTCTTGTCCGGCGGTGAAAAGCGCCGTGTCGCGCTGTGCAGTTTGCTGCTGTCCAAGCCTGAAATGCTGCTGCTTGACGAGCCAACCAACCATTTGGATGCTGAATCGGTCGATTGGTTGGAGCAGTTTCTGCAGCGCTACTCGGGCACCGTGGTCGCCATCACCCATGACCGCTACTTCTTGGACAATGCGGCCGAGTGGATTTTGGAGATGGACCGCGGCAGCGGCATCCCGTGGAAAGGCAACTACAGCAGCTGGTTAGAGCAAAAAGGCGAGCGTTTGGCGCAAGAACAAAAAGGCGAAGAAGCCCGTGCCAAAGCACTGAAGAAAGAGCTGGAATGGTCACGCCAAAACCCCAAAGCACGCCAAGCCAAGAGCAAATCGCGTCTGGCCCGTTTTGAGGAATTGTCAGACTTTGAATACCAAGCCCGCAACGAAACGCAAGAGATTTTCATCCCTGTGGCCGAACGTTTGGGGAATGAAGTCATCGAGTTCGTCAACGTCACCAAATCGTTTGGCGACCGCGTGCTGATTGACAACCTGAGCTTCAAAGTGCCCGCTGGCGCGATTGTCGGCATCATCGGCCCCAACGGTGCCGGTAAATCGACCTTGTTCAAACTCATCGCCGGCAAAGAGCTGCCAGACAGCGGCGAAGTCAAAATCGGTAAAACCGTGCACATGGCCTTTGTGGACCAGCACCGTGATGACTTGGAAAACGCCAAAACCGTCTGGGAAGATGTCTCTGGCGGCCTCGACATTTTGACTGTTGGCAAGTTCCAGATGCCAAGCCGCGCCTACTGTGGCCGCTTCAACTTCAACGGCGCAGACCAGCAAAAACGCGTCGGCACCCTGTCCGGCGGTGAGCGCGGTCGTTTGCACCTCGCCAAAACCCTGATCGCCGGCGGCAACGTCTTGATGCTCGATGAGCCATCCAACGACTTGGACGTGGAAACCCTGCGTGCTTTGGAAGACGCGCTCTTGGAATTCGCCGGTTCCGTCATGGTCATCAGCCATGACCGCTGGTTCCTGGACCGCATCGCCACGCACATCCTGGCTTTTGAGGGCGATTCCAGCGTGGTGTATTTTGACGGGAATTATTCGGAGTATGAAGAGGACCGCAAGAGGCGGCTGGGCGCTGCGGCAGAGCAGCCGCACCGCATCAAGTACCGCCAGATGACCAGGGCGTAAGCCAATCTAAACAGATAGATTTTTGAAATAATTTCTGCCACAGAGTCACAGAGACTCAGAGAAAAGCAATCGGAGTGATGACAATC
>JAYUCJ010000167.1:0-1277 GCA_043740415.1 Polaromonas sp.
GTTTTGGGCATGCAGGTGCATGGCGACACGACGGGGCGGGTTAATTTCAGCGCGGCGGAGCATGGGTCTGAGGCACTGGCTTGGATTGTGGATGTACCGGCTTTGGAGGCGCAATTGTTGCAGGCGGTGCGCTACCAACCCCTGATTACAGTCATTGAACGCGTAGCGAGCGCTCACTTACAAGATTCAAATTCAAGCATTCGCCGCGATTTAACGGTGATTTGCGAAGGCAAAAACAGCGTGACTCGGGACGAGATGGGCGTTGATTTTGACGTGACGCCCTACCACCAGCACGCCATTGCCGCGCGGCTGACGGGCACCTTGCCGCACAACAAGCAAGCGCTGCAGTGGTTCAAAAACGGTGAAATTTTGGCGTTTTTACCGCTTTCAGAGCCAAATCAAGCCCAGCCGGGGAACTCTGTGGCGCTGGTTTGGTCTGTAGCTGAAGAGCGCGCCAAAACCTTGATGGCGTTGAGCGATGCAGCATTTGCCGCAGAAGTGGCGGCCCACAGTGCATTTGATTTGGGCGAGATGACGCTTTACAGCGAACGCGCCGTTTGGCCGCTGCAGCTGGCGCGGGCGAGCAAATGGGTGGGGAAACACCCTGTATTGGGAAGTTGGGCGCTGGCGGGGGATGCGGCGCACACGGTGCATCCGCTGTCTGGCCAGGGTCTGAACTTGGGGCTGGCGGATGTGGCGGAGCTGGCGAATGTGCTGGGTTCTATTCGGGGCAAGGAATATTGGCGATCTGTCGGTGATATCAAGCTGCTCAGACGTTATGAACGGGCGAGGAAGCTAGACGCATTTACACTGGGAACGGTGACGGATGGGCTGCAGCAGCTGTTTGCCAGAAACGAGTTGCCCTTGCAGGCACTGCGCAACTGGGGCATGCAGGGTTTTGAGCGCAGCGGTGGCTTGAAGCAGTGGGTGACAAAACGGGCGATGGGCTTGTAGTGGGTTTGTGGATAATGGTTTTACTTGCTTAGCAATATTGGTTTACTGGTTTTATAGTTTGGGGATAAACATGTTGATATTAAAGAAATTCTCGGTTCAGTTGCTGACAGGTTTGCTGTTCAGCGTGTGCGCATTTGCCGCAACCGCGCAAGATGCCGCCATTCGCAAAAACCTGGCCGAACGCCTGCCAAATTTGCCGGCGATCGACGAAATCAGCAAAACACCCATGAATGGTTTGTTTGAAGTGCGGGTGAACGGCACGGAGATTTTTTACACCGACGCAGAAGGCAATTTTTTGATTCAGGGCAGCTTGTTTGACACCA
>JAYUCJ010000168.1:0-1275 GCA_043740415.1 Polaromonas sp.
AGGAATTTTTCCAGTGGCACATTCTGCCCTACGCGCGCAGGCACTTAGGAGCCCACCGACCTGGGTACGCGTCAGGGTACCCCTATTGGGGTTATTTGATTGTTTTCAGAGGTATTTGAGTATCAAATAGTCCTATAGCCCCCGTGTAATATACACAAGTAGCTATTAACTGCATAGCATTTACTTTGACACTCCTAGCCGCTGGCTATTCAGCGTGGCGCATACCCGGCGTGCGCCAGCTCTTGGCGGATGGCTGCGCTGGCACAGAGCATGGCATGGTGTCGTGCCTAAACCGTACAGCATTCCTACAATACGCAGATATTGAATGAATTGACAACCCACGGGGTGAACTATGTTGCAGACTTATAAAGCACAGCTAGAAGGATCACAGCTTATTTGGCTAGGCCAGCCGCCAGCCCTGCCACAACGCCATGAAGTGATCGTGGTGGTCGACACCAACGCCCTGGAAACGTCGGCACAAAATCCCCCGTCGGATGCCTACAGCCTGTTTGAACAGCTGAGCGGGGCACTAGGCCACGCCAGCCGCGCAGACATCGATGCCCAGCTAGCCGCTATGCGCGCGGAGTGGGATCGTCCCTTGGGCATGTAATGATTGTTTCTATGCCGTTGCTGCTTGATACGAACGTTTTGATTTACAACTTACAGGGTGCCCTGTCTGCCGACGTGAAAGCGTCTGTTCGGCAGGCGATGGATGCCAAGCAAGCTTTCATTAGCGTGATTACGCGCATTGAAGTGCTGGGCTGGAAGGGCTACAACGACACCACATTGCAGCAAATGGGTCAATTGCTGAGCAAACTTGCCGAGATACCTTTGACTGAGGCAGTGGTGCAAGACACTATCCGCATACGCAAACAGTTTGGTTTGAAGCTGCCCGACGCGGTGATTGCTGCATCAGCTACGGTGCAAAGAATTGCGTTGCTGACTGGCAACGTAGACGATTTCAAGCGGGTGGCAGACTTGCAGGTGCGTAGCATCTGGCCTGCCTAGCTAACCTACACTACAAATTTCATAGCTCCCCGAGCAATAGATGCTTGGACTATGGGTGGCCCTTTCCGTATTCACGATCCGACCAAATACCGCGACGAAGGACTGGAGGAAGCGATGAACCAGCTGCCATCCGCCCTCGTTGAAAATACCGGCCCCGCGTTCAGGTCGAAGCCATAATGAGGCTCGCGCTTCCTTAACGTCACTGCTCCCATCCCATGAAAGGCTTCCATGATTTCGCGTCGTACTTTCCAGCTTTCTTCGCTTGCC
>JAYUCJ010000169.1:0-1274 GCA_043740415.1 Polaromonas sp.
AAGGGAAACGACTATCGGCTGGTAGTGGCAATGCACTACAACCGACAAATTGCTTACATACGCTTTGTAGGCACCCATCGCCAATACGACCAGATCAACGCAGCTACTGTGTGAGGACATCATGAATATTCATCCCATTCGTACCAAAGCCGATTACCGCACGGCGCTGCAACGCATAGATGCCGTGTGGGATGCAAAACCCAGATCGTCCGAGTCAGACGAGCTGGAAGTACTGAGCCTGCTGGTCGAGGCGTACGAAAAAAAGCACATCACCGTCCCCAAAGTAGACCCGGTCAGTCTGTTGCTGCATGTGATGGAAGCGCGCCAGCTAAGCCGAAAAGATCTTGAACCCTACATCGGCACACGCGCCCGTGTGGCTGAAGTGCTTAACCGTGTACGCCCCTTGTCACTGGAAATGATTCGCCGGTTGTCTGCCGGGCTTGGGTTGCCTGCGGATTTGCTGATTGAGGGGTATGAATTGAGGCCGGTGGCGTGATAACAGTAAAAAGCAGTCGTAAGGCTCACAAATGGAAAACGTATGTCCGTATTGGAAAAAATGGGAAGCTGGGCAGAATTTCCGTAAAACAAGAATTTGAAGTACAGTAGAGGACATAATTTTTATGGGTTATGACAAGCTTGCAATCAAGTCCGATTCGCAGATAGCCAAGCACATTCGTACCATCGCAAAAGACAGTTCTTGCGTGTTTTTCACAAAACATGTGAAGGTGCGAATGACCCAGCGCAAGATAACTGCGGCCGAGGTACTTGACTGCATACGAAACGGCACCATCAGCCGTGTACCAGAAGCGTCACAAGACGGCCAGAGCCTGGAATGCCCAATGGAGCGCTATGTTGCAGGCAGAAATCTGGGCGTGGTCGTGGCGCTGTGTGATGAAGACCCAGACATCATTCTTGTCACTGTATTTTTAATGGACTGATGAAAACATGTATCACTACACAGAAAGCGGCTTGGCCAATGCGTGGTTGGTCAACGGCTACAAGGTTAAACACACCAGCTACGGCGACGCCGTCGCCATCGACGATATGGATGGTCTGCATCTGGCGATTGCACAGAATCTGATTGAAAAAAAAGGCAGTCTGACGGGCAAAGAATTCAGATTTTTGCGAACCCTGATGGGTATGTCGCAAATCGGCATTGCTGGCATGCTGGGTGTGCAGGAGCAAAGCGTGTCGTTATGGGAAAGAACAGGCAAGGTACCCAAAGCGCAAGACGCGCTGCATCGCCTGATTGCCAATGAGCGATTGGTCAAAGG
>JAYUCJ010000170.1:0-24059 GCA_043740415.1 Polaromonas sp.
AATTTAGCCTCTAAAACAACGGCTCACCAGGTTTGGAAGCTGCCCAACGCCGCCGAATGGGGTTTGCTCGCCTTCACCGCCTGTGGCGTGGTCGTCGGCTTCCCGTTGTTCATGTCTTTGGCGCTGCAATACGTGCCCAGCACGCATGGTGCGGTGGTCACTGGCTTGCTACCGTTGACCACCGCCGTGATTGCCGCGCTGTGGTTTCGCCAAAAACCCAGCGCCGGGTTTTGGGGGTGCGCGGTGTTGGGCACGCTCTTGGTGCTGGGTTTTATGGTCGTCCGTTCAGCAGATGCGACGGGGCATTTCAGCCTGCACACCGCAGATGTGTTTTTGCTCCTCGCCATGCTCAGCGCCTCGTTTGGCTACATCGGCGGCGCACGCCTGACGCCATCCTTGGGCGCAGAGCGGGTGATTTGCTGGGTCTTGGTGCTGTCATTGCCCATCACCCTGCCCATGGCATGGCTGAATCTGCCGTCCAACCTGGCCGCCATCCACCCCAGCAGCTGGTGGGCGTTCGCCTACGTCGCCGTTTTCTCCATGTGGTTGGGCTTTTTCGCCTGGTATCGCGGTTTGGCATTGGGCGGGGCAGTGCGCGTCAGCCAAGTCCAGCTCGTTCAGCCATTTTTGAGCCTGCTGTTCGCCATCCCGTTGTTGGGTGAAAAAATCGATGCGATGACGCTGGGTTTTGGTTTGGCGGTGATTGCGACGGTGTTTGTGGGGAAGAAAATGCCGGTGGGGATATCCGTGCTGGGGAAATCAAAATGACAACCGACCAACTCCTCGCCCTCACCGTCTTCGCCGCCGTCTCATCCGGCACGCCGGGTCCCAATAACTTGATGATTTTGACTTCTGGTGTCAACTTCGGCATGAAGCGCTCTTTCTCGCATTTGATGGGCATCACGCTGGGCTTTTGCTTCATGATTTTTTGCGTGGGCATGGGGCTGCAAACCATGTTTGCGGTGGTGCCGCAGTTGGAGGCAGTGCTGCGGTATGTGGGAACTGCTTATTTATTGTGGTTGGCTTGGAAAATTGCCAATTCCGGGCCTGTGGGGGAAAGTAAAGCGACAGGTGCAAAGCCGATGGGATTTTGGGCGGCGGCGGCGTTTCAATGGGTGAACCCGAAGGCGTGGTTTATGGCCATCAGCGCCATCACCACTTACGCGTCCACAGCGGGTGGTGGCTCAAAGCTGGCGCAGGTTTTGCTCGTGGTGATGGTTTTTGGCATCATCAACTTACCACTGGTCGCTTGCTGGGGCTGGTTTGGCAGCGCGATGCGGCGGTTTTTGCAAGACCCCAAGAATTTGAAAATGTTCAATATCACGATGGCGGTTTTATTGGTGGCTTCGCTTTACCCGATCGTTGTACCTTTATTGACGGGATAAACCTCCTCCGTTCGGACTGAGCTTGTCGAAGTCTTCAAAAACCCTTCGACAAGCTCAGGGCGAACGGCGAGATGATGTTCTCGGTTTAAAATTCAAACACTATAAGACTGGAAAACAACATGAGCATGCAGTGGAAACAGGCCAGACGCGCCGAAAAAATGAACCCTTCAGTGATCCGCGAAATCCTGAAAGTGACGGACAAACCCGGGATCATCAGCTTTGCGGGCGGTTTGCCTTCCCCGTTGACCTTCCCTATTCCCGAGTTCGCCGCCGCCTGTGCCAAAGTGCTGGGCGAAGACGGCAAAGCCGCTTTGCAATACGCCGCCAGCGAAGGTTTTGCACCGCTGCGTGCGCAAGTCGCCGCTGGCCTGCCTTGGCCCGTTGACCCCGACCAAATTTTGATCACCACCGGCTCGCAGCAAGGCTTGGATTTGTTAGCCAAAATTTTGATCGACGCAGGCAGCAAAATCATCGTTGAAACGCCCACCTACTTAGGCGCGCTGCAAGCTTTCACGCCGATGGAGCCTGTAGTGGTCTCTGTGGCCAGTGATGAAGAAGGCATCGATATTGCGGACTTGAAAGCCAAGGCCAAAGACGCGCGCTTTTTGTACGTGCTGCCCAATTTTCAAAACCCGACCGGCCGCTCCATGAGCGAAGCGCGCCGTGCGCAGCTCAGCGCGGCTGCGGCAGACATGGGTTTGCCTATCGTGGAAGACAACCCGTACGGCGAACTGTGGTTTGACGAACATCCACCCCTGCCGTTGACCGCGCGCAACCCTGATGGCTGCGTTTATCTGGGCTCCTTCAGCAAGGTGCTGGCGCCTGGCTTGCGCCTGGGCTTCATGGTGCTGCCCAAGGCTTTGTACCCCAAAATTCTGCAAGCCAAGCAAGCGGCAGATTTGCACACCCCAAGTTTTAACCAGCGCGTGGCTTCCGAAGTCATGCAGGGTGATTTTTTAGGCCGCCATGTGCCCATGATTCGCAAGTTGTACAAATCACAACGCGATGCCATGCTGGTAGCACTAACGCGCGAAATGCCCGTGACGCCCGGCAACCCAGACGCAAGCGTGACGTGGAATTCTCCTGAAGGCGGCATGTTCCTTTGGGCGCGTTTGCCAGCTGGCATGAACGCTACCGAGCTGCTGCCCAAAGCCGTCGATAATAACGTCGCTTTCGTGCCCGGTTCGCCCTTTTACGCTGACAACGCCGATCCGCGCACCCTGCGTTTGAGTTTTGTGACGGCGTCGGTCGATCAAATCAATATCGGTATCAAAGCGCTGGCGGATACCATCAAAGAAGCCATAGTCAAAGAAGCCTGAAGACTGCAAGACACTCACTTTATGACACTCATTGCCCGATCTAACCGTGAAGCACGTGCTTTTTCACCCTCGCCGCCCCCTGCTGAGCCCACCGTTATGAAAACACAAATCGACCACATCGTTGTCGTTGCACAAACGCTGGAGCAAGGCGTGGCCTGGTGCGAAGCCACGCTGGGTATCACGCCGCAACCAGGTGGCGACCATCCGCAGTTTGGCACCCATAACCGCTTGTTCAAAATCGCCACGCCCAGCTTCCCGTTGGCTTATTTTGAGATTATTGCTATTAAAAAAGTAGCGTTTCAGGAAATAAATACGCCGGCTAGTGGCCAAAACAGCACTAAAAAGGAGGTCAAAAACAGCCGTTGGTTCGACATGGATGACGCTGCACTGCAAGCCGCCGTCGCCAAAGAGCCGCGTTTGGTGCATTTTGTGGCGAATACGGATGATATCCAAGCCGCGCGCGCTGCGTTGAAGGCGCAAGGCATAGACCGTGGCGCCGCCGTTGAAGCCAGCCGCCCCACCCGCAAAGGCCGTTTGGAGTGGAAAATCACCGTGCGTGACGATGGCCAGCGTTTGTTCAACGGCACGCTGCCCAGCCTGATTCAATGGGGCAAAACGAATGCTGCAGAGCCGCTGCGCCTGCACCCCAGAAACACCTTGCCCCGCTCTGGCGTGTCGTTGCAAAGCGTGGCGGTGTCCTCGCCCACGCCTGAGAAACTGCAAGCTGCGTATGACGCGATTGGGCTGGCGGGCGTCACGGTGTCTGAGGGCGACGCCAACATCACGGTGACCCTGAAAACGCCCAAAGGCTTGGTTGAACTGCAAAGTTTCGGGATTTAATTCATACTGTTTGTGTCGTGGTTGCGACTGCGTAAATACGCAGAGGCGTTGACAATGTCTGCATGGGAAATCTCTACTTAATACGCCACGGTCAAGCTTCCTTCGGTGCTGAAGATTACGACAACTTGAGCGCGCTGGGCCACCAACAGGCTGAGCAGTTGGGTGCCTACTTCAAGAAAAAAAATCTGCAGTTTGACACCGTCATCACCGGCACGCTGCGCCGCCACACGCAAACCTGGCAGGGCATCGCCCAAGGCGCAGGCTTTGCGCATGAGCCGCTGCAAATGCCGGGTTTGAACGAATACGACAGCCACGCCGTCATTGCCACCATCCACCCCGGCAAGCTGGAAAAGCCAGATACGCCAGAGTTGTATCGCCATCACTTCAGATTACTCAAAGACGGATTGACGCAGTGGATGAACGGCGTGGTCAGCCCCGTCGGCATGCCCAGCTACGTCGATTTTCAGCAAGGCGTGGTTGATGCGCTCGACCATGTACGAAAAAAAGAATCTGGAAACATTTTGATCGTCTCCAGTGGCGGCCCCATCTCAACCGCCGTCGGTCACATCCTAGGCACCACGCCAGAAACCACCATCGAACTGAACCTGCGCATCCGCAACTGCTCCATCACCGAGTTCGCCTTCACCCCCAAGCGCCACATGCTGGTGACCTACAACACCTTGCCGCATTTGGAGGCGTTGCCGGAGTGGGTGACGTATGCTTGACCCATCAAAATTTTTCAGGACGCAGAATTTCAACGTCTTGTATGAAAGAGACCATGGCATAGTTTGCATAATAGTGTGTTTGTAGATAGCTAACGACAGATTCTGCAAGTACGCGATTGCAAAGCACTTCAATACGAATATTTGCAGCTTCCTTCCAAGCTGCATCACGTATGCCGCGACTTCCTCGGCCACGCGCATCCGTGACGGTATATCCGCCAACACCCAGTTTATCCAAGTCACTTATGAGAGATTCCTCAATGGCAGCTTCTGTAATAACTGTCAGCAGCGTTCTTTTTTGATGCGTTTGCGTCATGGTAGTCATCCTAAAAACTTGGTGGTCAGCCAATAGTAAAGCGGTATGCCCACCAAAATATTGAAGGGAAAAGTGACACCCAGCACCGCAGCCAAGGACAGGCCAGGATTTGCCTCAGGTATCGCCAAGCGCATGGCGGCTGGCACGGCAATGTATGAGGCGCTGGCCGCCAGTGTGGCCAGCAAAGTAGTACCACCAACTGACAGATCCAGTGCCATACCGCATGCCAGGCCAAGCAAGGCAGAAATGAGTGGCATACAAATACCGAAGATGACGATAAAGAGACCACGCTTGCGAAGTTCTGCTGTTTGCCGAGCAACGATCAGCCCCATTTCTAGCAGAAAAAGCGCCAACGCACCTTTGAACAGATCATAAAATAAATTTTTGATCGGCTCCAACCCCAATGGCCCGGCTGCCCAACCAATGGCCATGCCTCCAATGAGAAGGGTGACGCCTTTGCCCAAAAAGCTTTCATGTGCCAGCATTTTCCAGCGTGTTTCTCTGCCGATACCGCGCGCGATGACAATACCAATGATGATGGCGGGAATTTCCATCACCGTCAGAAAAATAGCCAATTGCGGCTCGAACGCAATGCCACGTGTGGTTAGCCAATTACTGCCCACAGCATAAGTAGCAACACTGACAGAGCCGTAGTGTGCAGCAGTTGAAGCAGCATCGGCTCGTCCCATGCGGCCGGCATAATGCAGTACGTAGTAGGCTATCAAGGTCAGCGCGACGCCTAACAACATGACCGCTGCAAGTTGCGGCAACAATGGCCCTAAAGATTGTTGTGCCAAACCTTCGCCGCCTTTGAGGCCTATCGTTATGAGCAATACTAAAGAGAGCGATTCATAAAGTGCGGCGGGTAGTTTGAGGTCTGCGCGCAAAAGTCCGGCGGTTAATCCGAAGATAAAAAATAAAACGACAACATCGATCATGGCTAAAGTTCCCTGCTCCTATCTGGCTGCCGCGGATGGTGCTGCGTATGTTGGCTTTGCCGCTGACTCAATGGCTTACCCGCTTTGATTTGTGGCAACGGCAGCTTCGGAATCAAACTGCGCAGTACATCAGGCCGTGCGCGTGCACCGCTGGCGATGTAGTCGGCCAGCAAGGTTTTAGTGACGCGTTTGGCGTTGAATTTGCGAATATCTATCAAATAAGCGTGCAGCGCATCGACCAAATTTTCAGGCGTGATGCCACTGGTTTTGCCCTTGGTTTTGGGTGAACTTTCCCACAGCCAGTCGCTGAAATCCATGAACGCCAAAAAAGGAGAGTATGAAGGTGATTCTGCTGGAGATTCAGCGTTTAGCAACAACGCCATCGCCTGCCCAAAACGCCCTGAATTAGCCACCAAGTCCCAATAGCGTGCCAGCCTTGCGAAGCGTTGCATATCGGTAGCGCTAACCACCTTGGTTTGCTGGATTTGATACGGCGGCAGAGCGTCGTAGACCATGTCGTGCTCGGCCGTGTGCCTGGCTATCGGCGTGCCGCGCAGGCGCTTCAAGATGCCGAGCTGGATTTCATGGGGTTTGATGGCAAACAGGCGGTCAAAGCCTTCGCCAAAGCTTTGCAAACTCTCGCCGGGCAGGCCAAAAATCAAATCGGTGTGCAAATGCGCGTTCGACTCGTTGACCAGCCAGCCCAGATTCGCCACGGTCTTGTCGTTGTCCTGCCGGCGCGAGATGCGTTGCTGCACCTCGACGTTGAAACTTTGAATGCCGACCTCAAACTGCAGCACGCCGGGTGGGAATTGGGCGATCATGTCTTTGAGGCGATCTGGCAAATGGTCTGGGATGACCTCGAAATGGACAAACAAATCTGAACTGAGGCGATCCAAAAAGAACTGCAAAATCCGCACTGAAGCGTCGATTTTGAGGTTGAAAGTACGGTCCACAAACTTGAAATTGCGTGCACCACGCGCGTACAGCGTTTCTAATTCACCTAAAAACAACGCCAAATCAAACGCCCAAGCGGTTTTGTCGAGCGAGCTGAGGCAAAACTCGCACTTGAACGGGCAGCCGCGCGAGGCCTCGACGTACAAGAGGCGATGCGCCAAATCGTCGTCGGTGTACAAATCGTAGGGCAGGGCTATCTCAGACAATGGCGGCTGCTCACCGGCGATGACTTTCATCAGGGGTTTCGGGCCATGCAGCAAGGCTTGGCACAGCTTGGGAAAGCTCACATCGCCCCAGCCGGTGATGACGTGGTCGGACAGATGGACGATCTCTTGCTCCAGCGTCTCATAGCTCACTTCAGGTCCGCCGAGCACGATTTTGATGTCTGGGCGTTGCGCTTTGAGCAGTTTGATGAGGGCGCAGGTGGGCACCACGTTCCAGATATACACGCCAAAAGCTATGATTTTTGGGTCAATGGCCAGCAATTCTGCGGCCAGTTCTTCGGTTTTACGGTTGATGGTGAATTCGCACAACGTCGTATTGGGCTGCAAATCCCCCATGTTGGCCAGCAAATACCGCAACCCTAGGGAGGCGTGGATGTATTTGGCGTTGAGGGTGCAAAGTACGATATCTGTCGATGTGCAATTAGAAGTTGTGAAATCAGCCATACCTCTATTATGATGAGAACACAAAATCGACAGATGGAGTCAGTGATGGATGTGGAAGATTCAACGCTAACCGAGCAACAATACGCGGACATGAAGGTGGGTCTGTCTGCGCTGTGGGCATTGGTGTTCAAACACCGTGCTTGCCTAGAGCGCGTGCTGAGTTTCAACCGTGAAATCAACGTCTACTTGACGCCAAAAACCTGGGACAATTGGATTGATTTCCCCGCACTGGTGGTCAAGTTTGAGCCACCACTGCAGGAGGCGACCCAGTTTTTGCAAGATCTTGATGCGGTGATTGCGCGAAACGACATGCTTCACTTTGAATTGATGACCTACGGCCTGCAATTGGTGCATGAGATGAAGTCAAGCACCGTCACCCCCCTGGTTGCCAAGTTCCATAAACTTGCCCGATCTAAGCAAAAATGGGTGGATGAAGCCCATGCCGCACGGGTTTTGGCGCAAATTGAAGCCGAAAACCGGCAGTTTCAGCGCAACAAGGCCACACATGCCGGCTACGTCGACCACGGCGACGGCACGGTATCAGAGCCCAAAACCCAGCTGATGTGGATGCAATGCGCCGAAGGGCAAGAGGGCTTGCAGTGCGAAGGGCAGGTGCTGCAATACCCGTGGGAGAGGGCGATGCGCATCCCCACCCACCTGAACTTGCGCGGTGGTTTTGCGGGCTACAGCGATTGGCGCTTGCCAACCTTGCCCGAACTGCTTAGCTTGGTGCGCACCGACCAGCGCCCCACGATTTGCGCCGAAGCCTTCCCGCAAGCACCAGAGGCCTTGTTTTGGTCATCCACCCTCGTTAGCGAGGGCGGGCGCGAGGCCTGCAATGTGTATTTTGGGACAGGCAGCCAAGGCACCAATGACCGCGATAATGCCTATGCAGTCCGCTTGGTCCGCAGCATGTCATAAGGGCAGCTTGTAATAAGTGGCTATGTTTGGGCGACTGATGGACTGAACTTTACTGCTCCTCAAGCCTCTTATCCCTATATGTTGATGTCAAGAACTCTTTTTAAAACACTATCCGCTATTATTTTTCTAGCAACTCAGGCAATAAATACGCAAGCTATAGCGCAATTTACCTCTAAAAATGAGCAAAAATCAGTTGTAACCACCGAACGTGTCCGCGCCGAGCTGCTGGCACATGCCCCACAAGGCGTTACGGCAAGCAACGACGACAAAATCACCCCCAACACGGTCTGGGTCGGTTTGCAGCTGGCGCATCAGCCCAAATGGCACACCTATTGGAAGAATTCTGGCGATTCGGGTTTGCCGACGCAGCTGACATGGACACTGCCTGTGGGTGTCATGGCGGGTGACATTGCCTGGCCTGCGCCACAAAAAATAAAAATTGGCAGTTTGACGAATTTTGGCTATGAAGGCACGGTGTTGCTGGCGGTGCCGCTGACCTTTACCTCTGCTTTTACGCCCGCCTTCAAACCGTCGCTGCTGAACAGCAACTTGGAGATCAAACTCAAAGCGCAGTGGCTGATTTGTAAGGAGGAATGCATTCCTGAAGAGGGCGAATTTGCGCTGAGCATCCCGACCAAGGGCTCAACCGCGATCAATTCTGCAGCGTTTGAAGCGGCTTTCAAGGCGCAACCCAAACCCGTCATTGTCAATGCGGGCGCTGGCATACCAAGCAGCACGGCGCTGATTGAAGGCAATGCACTGAAGTTTGAACTGCACGGCTTGCCCGCGGAATTGCGCGGGAAAACGCTGGATTTTTACCCTGAAACGGCTGAAGTCCTGGAAAACAGCGCCATCAACAGTGGCATCAACAGTGGCACTAGCCCGCAGGGGTGGCAGGGCGCAGTCTGGCGCATCAGCCTGCCGCTGTCCAGCCAGCGCAGCCAAAGCCCTGAAATCATGCCGGTGGTGCTTAAATCAGGCGAACAAGCTTGGCGTGCCGAGGTGGCCGTACAAGGCGTGTGGCCCAAAGTCGCTGCCGCCGCCACGGTGTCTCCTGGTTTGGCGGCTGCTTTGGCAGACAACAAAATTGCCGTGTCAAACGCCAATTTAACGGCAGCGTCCATCAATTTAACGCTGTTTGCCGCTTTGCTGGGTGCGCTGTTGGGCGGGCTGATTTTGAATTTGATGCCTTGCGTTTTCCCCGTCTTGGCGCTCAAAGTGGTCAGCTTCACCAAGCACGCCAGCGATACACAGGCGCACAGACGCAGCGGCGTGGCCTATTTCGCCGGTGTGGTGCTGTCTTTTGTGGCTTTGGGTGCCGTATTTTTAGCGCTGCGGGCTGCGGGTGAGCAGCTGGGCTGGGGCTTTCAGCTGCAAAACCCGCTGGTGGTGGCGGGTTTGGCGGTGCTTTTCACGGTGTTGGGCATGAATCTGGCGGGTTTGTTCGAGTTTGGCAGTGTGTTGCCGTCCAGCCTTGCCAGCCTGCGTGCGAAGAATCCCACGGTCGATTCGTTTTTGTCAGGCGTGTTGGCCGTCGCCATTGCCTCGCCCTGCACCGCGCCGTTCATGGGCGCATCGCTGGGTTTTGCGCTGGGTTTGCCTGCGTGGGAAGCGTTGTTGATTTTTGCGGCCATCGGCGTGGGCATGGCGCTGCCATACGTCGCTGCCAGCTTCATTCCCGCCGTGGCGCGCGCCCTGCCCAAGCCGGGCGCATGGATGGACACCTTTAAAAAGTTCTTGGCTTTTCCCATGTTTGCCACCGTGGTTTGGCTGGTCTGGGTGCTGGGGCAGCAAAGCGGCATTGATGGTGCGGGCGCGCTTTTGGCGATACTGCTGATGCTGTGCATGCTGCTGTGGGCGCTGACCTTGCACGGCAAATCAAAACTTTATTTAGCTATTATTTCAATAGCAGTATTGGCATATATTACGCCGGCTATAGGTATAAATATCATTAAAAGTATAGATATTCCTGCCGCTTCAGCCCAAGCCGGTGACATAACTGGCGAGCGCTGGCAGGCGTGGGAGCCGGGGCGGGTGGATCAGCTTCTGGCCAAAGGGCAACCCGTGTTTGTCGATTTCACCGCCGCCTGGTGCGTGACCTGCCAATACAACAAGAAAACCACGCTCTCCAAGCCGGAATTACTGGCTGAGTTTGATGCCAAAAAAGTGCAACTGCTGCGCGCCGACTGGACGCGGCGCGACCCTGCCATAGGCGCGGCCTTGAAAGACTTGGGCCGCAGCGGGGTGCCCGTTTATGTGCTCTACGCCCCCGGCAAAGCGCCGCAGGTGTTGTCTGAAATCATCAGTGTGGATGATGTGAAAGCTGCTTTGAACGCGTTATGAGCATTTTTCGTAAAAAGCTGCAAGCATCTGTATAAAATAACAGCATGACACAAATACCTGCTTTATTCGGCATTACTCATAGCAATAGAAACTTCGCAGATAAGTACTACTGGGGTAAAAATCAATTTAATTCAGCTTTCCCTGTAGCGCTTACCTGCTACATGCGGTCAAAAAAAATGAGTTTGGCCTATGTGAAATACAAGAGCAACGAGAAAACAGAAGTGGTTGACATTGATGTCAATGACGTTCTGGGCAGTGGTTTGCCGAACGAAAAATTGTATTTTTCATTCGAATCACGATTTGATCGTTTCAAAGAGTTAGTTCATGACGATTTACCTCCAATTGACTTGGTTGTTTGTAATGGTGCACGAGACTGTCAAATCAAGCCACTTGAAATCAAACTTACAACACTTCCTGACAATACAACTGAAGCTTTGACGGAGGATAAGTACGGAGCGGAGCTGGTTATTCGTTCCGCTACTACGCGATATCTAGCGCTTTCTATGGTTCAGTCGTTGAGAGACAGCCCCAGCGGTAATCGGCTGCCCGAAGTACGAGCGTTGTTTAGCCCTGTATTTGCACAAGTTCGAAGTTGGGACTCTAAAGCTGAGATGCTTCAACTAGCGCCATTAGCGCTAAAGGCGCTAGATCAATTTTTAAATGATTTCAAAGATCTGCAAACGCCTTTATTGTTACAACCAATATGGAAAACGCTGGGCAAAACGCCTGTACTTGCTGAACATTGCTTGGACGTGTTTGTCTGGAGTGATTTCGCATTAACTCATCTGTTCATGGAGTCTGCACGTACATCTCTAGGATCGCAAAGTATTTCTAGACAATTACGAGCTGCCCTCAGACTTTCACGTTTTCTGTATGAGAGTACTGGGGGGAACAAAGTCTATCAGGCACCAATTTACGATGGGATGACTTACGACAATCAAAACGACAAAGAGTTTGCTATTTCGGGAACCAAATCGAGACCACTCATGGCTTGCGATAGATTGGTTAAACCTAGTATTCGTAAAGATGAGATAAAAAATATTTTGTTGGGTGGAGGGCATAAATTTCTGAGTCCAGAGCGTCGATTTGATGCGGATTTTTCTGATCTTGTTAACTGCACTTTTAATAATGACTAATTTCACCAATCGAGAGAAATCAATATTGGTTGGTTTATATTTTTCCAAATTTGACTTGGAAGGGTTATCGCAGCTCGGGTTTGGAAGGTTTACCGAGGCTTTTAATGTTATTGGTTTTGCTCTCGGAGTTAAACCGAGATCAATAAAGAATTACAGAGATGAATTCGACCATTTATTTCCAAATAATAGGCTGGGTTGGCATAAACGACCTATGCGTGCCTACTGCGAAATAATCTACAAAAATTTCGCAGAACTAAGCTTGAGCAGTTTTACTCAACTTATAAAAAAAATCACATACAAAGAATACGATATCGATGTATTGATGGAAAAGGTAGACGTATCGTATGAGGATGAGTCAGGAGCATTTGCAAAGCGACTTATGACTGGGCAAGCTGCCGAACAATACTTTTTGGATGAATTTAAAAGCATTCTTGATTTCAATGGTTTTGAAATAAAAAATACAACTAAATTAGGATGTGGCTTCGACTTTAAATTGTTTACTAATGATATTTTTTATGCGGTTGAAGTAAAAGGATTAAATGACACGCACGGCAATGTTACGCTTACAGAAAAAGAGCATACAGTTGCATCTATTTTGAAAGAGAGATATTTTTTATTTGTGGTCAGAAATTTTAAAGAAGATCCGATACACGATATTTATAAAAATCCATTGAATAGTCATTTAAATTTCAATTTGATTGAACAAAAAATCACGCAGTTAAATTGGACTACAAAAGTTTGATTGGAGTTATTTTGAGCACACCCGACATCCTCCATATCCTCAAAACCTGCAAAACCATCGCCGTGGTCGGTTTGTCACCCAAAGTCCACCGCGACAGCTATGAAGTGGCCGAATATATGCAGTCGCAGGGTTACAGAATTATTCCCATCAACCCCGTGGCGGCGGCATCAAACACACCGATTTTGGGCGAAAAGGTCTATGCCACCTTGCTAGAGGCCGCAAAAGTCGAAAAAATCGACATGGTGGATTGCTTTCGCAACAGTGCCGATATTCCCCCCATCGCCACGGAAGCGGTGCACATCAAAGCCCAAGTGCTGTGGATGCAGCTGGGTATTGACAACGCAGCGGCAAAAAGCGAAGCAGAGGCCGCAGGCTTGGCCGTGGTTGAAAACCGCTGCTTGTTGATTGATCACCGCAGGCTGAAACACTTGCTTTAGCCTGAGATAATGAGGTCTATGCACGATTTCAGCCATCTCCACAATCCCACTTTTCTACAAGCTTGCATGCGCCAAGCGTCTGACCACACGCCGGTGTGGCTGATGCGTCAAGCCGGCCGCTATTTGCCCGAATACCGCGACATCCGCGCCAAAGCCGGTAGTTTCATGGGGCTGGCGACGAATACCGATTACGCGACCGAAGTGACCCTGCAGCCGCTGGCACGTTACAAGTTAGACGCGGCGATTTTGTTCAGCGATATTTTGACGATTCCTGATGCGATGGGCCTGGGCCTCAGCTTTGCCTTGGGCGAAGGCCCCAAGTTTGCCCACAATGTGCGTGATGAAGCCGCCGTCGCCAAACTGGTCGTGCCCGATATGGACAAGCTGCGTTATGTGTTTGATGCGGTGTCCAGCATCCGCAAGGCGCTGACGCAGGCCGACGGGCGCGGCAGCGTGCCTTTGATCGGCTTTTCAGGCAGCCCGTGGACGCTGGCCTGCTACATGGCTGAAGGCGCAGGCTCAGACGACTACCGCCACGTCAAAACCCTGATGTACAGCCGCCCCGATTTGATCCACCGCATGCTGGCGGTCAATGCCGATGCGGTGGCGCTGTACCTGAACACCCAAATTGAAGCCGGCGCGCAAGCCGTGATGATTTTTGACAGTTGGGGCGGCGTGCTGGCTGATGGCGCGTTTCAAGAATTCAGCCTGGCGTACACCAAGCGCGTGCTGGCTCAGTTAAAACGCACGCACAACGGAAAAGAAGACGGCATCGTCATCCCGCGCATTGTGTTTACCAAAGGTGGTGCGTTGTGGCTGGACGAGATGGGCGGTTTGGACTGTGATGTGCTGGGGCTGGATTGGACGGCTAATTTGGCCAAAGCACGCGCTATGGTTGGCGGTGCAGTGGGCGGGGCCGGTAAAGCGCTACAAGGCAATATTGACCCCAACGTGTTGTTCGCCACCCCGGCCGTGATTCAAGCGGAAGTAGCCAAGGTTTTAAACAGCTTCGGCCAGCCGCACACAGACAAAACCACCACCGGTGCTACACATATTTTCAACCTGGGCCACGGAATCAGCCAGTTCACACCACCTGAAAATGTAGCAGTGTTGGTGGATACGGTGCATGCTTACTCAAAACAACAGCGTACGGTTCCTAATTAGCACAAAAATAGCGCAAATTCAAAATTTTTTATCGACTTATTAACAAAAAATGGTGCCCCACAACATATTTAACAAAAAGACATTGCAAATTGCTATCAAACAAATAGCACGCTTAACTTGTTGATTTATAAGGGTTTAATTTATTGCTTGATTTGTGTGCAATTTGTCCAATGCCTTGATTTATGTGGGTTTGTGCGCATAACCCAGGACCTATCAACAAAGTTATCCACAGAAAATGTAGGCAAGCGCTTACAGGTATACAAATCAAGCACTTAGCCTGAAGTTTTAAAATAAAGCATCAAGAAAACGTCTGAAGTATGCAAGCTAAAAATTACCAAACTGAAGTAAATCTTGTGACCCAAGCGCCACACAAACGATGCAAAGCTTTGATTTTGGCCGCCGGCCGTGGCGAACGCATGCGCCCGCTGACCGACCACACCCCCAAGCCGTTGCTAAACGTGCGCGGTCAACCTTTGATGCAATGGTCTATGCAAGCCCTGGCACAGGGCGGGTTTAGCGAGCTGGTGGTCAACACGGCGTGGTTGAGCGAACAGGTGGCGGATCATTTTGGCCCTCATTTTGAGCTTCATTTTGGCATCAAGCCGGCGTGTTTATTGCCCAAATCGCTATTAAAAAGTGAGCAAATACAGGGTGATGCCATCACCGTCCATATCAGCTATTCGCACGAAGGCCGCGATTTCGGTGGCGCGCTGGAGACGGCGGGTGGCATCGTACGGGCCTTGCCGCTGTTGTACAGTTCAGAGGCTGACGAGGTGTCGAATGACATATTTTGGGTGTTGGCAGGCGACGTGTTCGTACCTGATTTTGTGTTCTCGCAAGACGCGGTAGAGCGCTTCAAAGCCAGCGGCAAGTTGGCGCACATTTGGCTGGTGCCCAACCCTGAGCACAACACCAAAGGCGATTTTGGGTTGCAAGCGGATGGCGAGGTCGTGAATGAGTCGTCTGAAGCATACACCTTCAGCACCATCGCACTGTACCGCAAATCCTTGTTTTCATGGCCTTATTGCGATATTCCGGCAGGCAATCCTGAGGGTGTCAAAGCCGCGTTGGCCCCCTTGCTCAGAAAAGCCATTGCTGCACAGCAGGTGAGCGGGGAGTTGTACACTGGCACTTGGACAGATGTAGGGACGCCTGAACGTCTGGCTCAGTTGAATGCGATTTCTCATTTGGAATAAGTTTTTTTTCCCGTTCGGGCTGAGCTTGTCGAAGTCTTCACAAACCCTTCGACAAGCTCAGGGCGAACGGATTTATGCAGAATACATATATGACCACAGTTACAAACACGATTTACGCCGCCCGCCGCGCCCGCTTTGCCGCAACTTTAGGTGCAGACGGTATCGCCATCATACCGACCTCGCCCGAGCGCCAGCGCAACCGCGATAGCGATTTTTTGTACCGTTTTGACAGCTATTTCCACTATTTAACGGGTTTTACCGAGCCCAATGCCACGCTGGTCATCACGGGTGATGGCAAATCCACCCTGTTTTGCGCGCCCAAAGACATGGAGCGCGAGATTTGGGATGGATTCAGGCTCGGCCCCACGGCTGCGCCAGCTGCTTTGGGTGTGGATGCGGCGTTTTCCGATGCTGAATTGGATGCGTTGTTGCCGAAATTGCTGGAGAACAAAGCTGCTGTCTACTACCCTTTTGCGACTTATCCGGGGCTGGAAACGCAGGTCGATGGCTGGCTTAGCAAAGTCCGCGCCCGCGTGCGATACGGCGCGTTGTGTCCCGAAACCCAGCGTGATGCCTGTGCCGTGCTGGATGAGATGCGCCTCTTCAAAGACACGTCCGAGCAAGCCACCATGCGACGTGCTGCAGAGATCAGCGCGGCCGGCCACATCCGCGCCATGCAGAAGAGCGCGCAGATGCTGCGCGACGGCAAAGACGTGCGTGAATACCATCTGGACGCCGAGCTGCTGCACGAATTCCGCCAGCAGGGCTCGCAATACTCTGCCTACAGTGCTATCGTCGCCGCCGGTGCCAACGCCTGCGTGCTGCACTACCGCGCCGATGCCGCCCAAGTCAAAAGCGGCGATTTGGTGCTGATAGACGCCGGCTGCGAGCTGGACGGTTACGCCAGCGACATCACCCGCACCTTCCCCGCCAACGGCAAATTCACAGCCCCGCAGCGCGCGTTGTACGACATTGTGGTTGCCAGTCAGGACGCGGCTGTTGCCGTGACCAAGCCGGGTTGCCGCTTCATCGACCCGCACGAAGCGGCGGTCAAGGTCTTGGCGCAAGGCATGCTGGACGTGGGCTTGCTGGATAAAAACAAGGTTGGCAGCCTAGAAGACGTGATAACCAACCGCGCCTACTTCCCCTTCTACATGCACCGCACCAGCCACTGGTTGGGCATGGATGTGCATGATTGTGGTGGCTACAACGAACCGTCCGAGCTGGGTCAGACAACCGAACGCAAAGACCCCCTCAGTGGCGAAGTCATCACCAACCGCCCCAGCCGCATCCTGCGCCCAGGCATGGTTCTGACCCTAGAACCCGGCATCTACGTCCGCCCCGCCGCCGGCGTGCCCGAACAGTTCCACAACATCGGCATCCGCATCGAGGACGACGCGATTGTGAACGAAGGCGGCTGCGAGTTGATCAGCCGTGGGGTGCCGGTGAAGGCGGATGAGATTGAGGCGTTGATGCGGGAAGTCGACCCGCTGACTGACAAGGCGTTAAATAATATGGTTCGGTCCCGCTTGGCATCAATGCATACATCTCGAAAAATCACACTCGAAGAGCTATAAGCAAAGCTATTCGTCCAGCAGCGACTCACAAAGCATTGCGACTTCTTTGGCAGAAAGTGTGGGGGAGAACTTGATGGCTGCAACAATAGATGCACGCAATTCTGTACTAATCGAGCCCAATACCCAATCTGGTTGCTCTGCTAAATCCTGAACTACTTCGTTGGTAGCATAGCTACGAATACGGCTGCAATCAACGTTCGAGTCGTGGCTCATAAATGAGTGATCTGCAACTGGCATGTCGACTTGACATTTTAAGTAATGCAGGACGCGCTTTCAGGAAGGGACTGATGGCTGTGTTGATAATGAAAGTTACTGTGAGTTCGTTGATTGCTGCTATAACGAAACGCTTCTCATGAATCAAACCATCGTCCATGGTTTGGCGCATTTTGATAACGGTACCTGGTCTGAGTTGACGCTGAATTTGCGACTTGACAAAGCCGCGCGGAAATGCAGAACCTGATGCCATTTTTGCAAACTAGGCGTGCAAATGGGCGATTATTTCTTGAGTATTGGGTAATGTAGCCGCAATATCTTCTAATTTGATCGGGCTTTGACCAGCCTCGTCTTCGGTCGCAGTGTTCCAAGCTGCCTGCCATGCAGAATCATGACTTAAATCTGTACGTTGGGCAAATGGCATGTTGCCATAGCGGTCTAACGCTTGATCTAAACTGATGATATCGGCGCGAGACAGCAAATCAAGGTTAGGATCACGCAGGCGCTTAACTAAGTTAGAGCCACGACTGACTTCTAACGTACCGTTTATCAACTCGTACAAGCGTGGATGTATCCAGCCTGATTGATCACCACGTGCTGCTTTTAACATGTTGTAAGTCGTGGTTGCTACGGGTCCAAACTTCATGGCCACATAGTCGTCACCACTAGCCATAAATCCGTAGTCAGCGAGATGCAACTTATCAGCAAAATAACGAATTTTGAGCACTTCATGCACTGTTGGCTTTTCTAGCTTTGATGCGATGTATAACACCGACTCCAATGCTTTATCAGCTGAAAAAGTTATTTCTTTAGCGCTCAAGTTATTACCCGTTAAAATTTACTGTATATTAAAATGGGGTATCCCTTTAGCTCCAAAGTTACTGTGTAGCTACTTTTACGTGCGTACTGTGATATCAGCGTAGGTCACAGGCTTGGTTAGAACAGCTTGCTGCAAAAGTCGATAGAAGAGCAAGCCACGCGAACGCGAGGTTCGGCGATTGAAGCGAAAGACAAACTCATCCAAGTAGTAATCGAGTTGCGCCGGCTGCACTGCACCGTGATGTGTCCCCATCATCCAGCGCTGAAGCAACGCAGCGACGCGGTGCACGCCTGGCATAGATTCATGTGCAGGTGTTTTTGCGCCAAGATGCTCCGCTTGTTGATGCTCATAGCCCGATGCCTTAAGACCTCTGTAAGCTGGCGAGCCATCCGTTCTTATCTTTGTGCCTGGTAACACGGACGCTTGAATGAAGGGTAATAGATGCGTCTGATCTCCGGCTTTGATTTGCTGCACTCGAATTCTGCCAAAACCCTTTGGGTGAATGATCTCTACCGCCACAGCAATCTGTATATTGGTTGCATTGCTCTGACGTTCCTTGCTGGGGATTGGATTTTGACGATCAGTTAACGCCAAATAGGTCTCATCGACTTCGACCTCACCGTGCAGTAAATCTCTATCCGGTCTGACCATAGCACGGCGCAGACGGTGCAACATCGTCCATGCCGTTTCGTAGCTGCCAAGCCCCAGTACACGCTGCAACCCTAATGCGCTGACACCCTGCTTTTGGTTGGTGATGTACCAAATGGCGGCAAACCATACCCGCAACTCTGTTCGTGTCTTGTCAAAAATCGTACCTGCTGTCACGCTTGCTTGATGCGAGCACGACGGACAAATGTATCGACCACGGCTGACGCGCTGAATGGGACTGATCGTGCCACACTTGGGGCATACCATACCGCTTGGCCAACGTAGCTTAACCAGATAATCACGACAGGCCTGCTCAGAATGAAAGCAATCCAGAAAACCAACCCAAGTTGCAGGGTAATCAGCTTCTACTGGAGGCTTATACGGAACGGTCATGCTCTCATTATCAGGGTTTTGGAGCTAAAGGGATACCCCATATATATTAACAGTATTGTAGCGGATTATTGGTAAGTTGTCAAAAGTTTATTAAAACAGACTGTTCCCGCAGGTAGCCCGCCATCATTCGCGACGATGGCCACGTTGTCGCTGGGGTGCATGCTGATCGTGAGCGGCAAGGTTTGGGTTTGCATGACTGGCTCCTGCTGAAAGGGAAAGTTGTAATCTATTTGTAGTCTACGGAAAAATCAATTATGATAGATATCAGACAACTGATAACCTAGAATTATAGACCTATGACAGCAACAAGCAACGCGCAAACGCCCCTCATTACAAGCCTCAAAGCGATTCCGGTTGCAGGTCGCGACAGCATGCTGCTCAACCTGAGCGGCGCGCACGGTCCCTACTTCACTCGCAATATTTTGATCTTGACCGACAGCGCTGGCAATACCGGTGTGGGCGAGGTGCCAGGTGGTGAGAAAATCCGCCAAACGCTGGAAGACGCAGCGGCTTTGGTCGTCGGGCAATCTTTGGGCAACATGCAAGCCATGCTGCGCAAGGTGCAAAACCAGTTTGCCGACCGTGACAGCGGTGGCCGTGGTCAGCAGACTTTTGACCTGCGCACCACCATCCATGCGGTGACGGCGATTGAGTCCGCCTTGCTGGATTTGTTGGGTCAACATCTGGGCGTGCCTGTGGCCGCCTTGTTGGGTGAAGGCCAGCAGCGCGATGCGGTGGAGATGTTGGGTTATCTGTTTTATGTGGGCGACCGCACCAAAACCGATCTGCCTTACAACAGCGAACCCGATGCCAGCGATAACTGGTCACGTGTGCGCCATGAAGTGGCTTTGACGCCTGAAACCATTGTCCGCCAAGCCGAAGCCGCGCACGAGCGCTATGGCTTCAACGACTTCAAACTCAAAGGCGGCGTGTTGCCCGGTGATGACGAAATTGCTGCCGTCACCGCTCTGCACGAACGCTTCCCCCAAGCCCGCGTCACACTGGACCCGAACGGTGGCTGGTTGCTCAAAGACGCCATCCGCCTGATGCGCGACATGAAAAACGTCGTCGCCTACGCCGAAGACCCGTGCGGCGCTGAAGAAGGCTTCTCAGGCCGCGAAGTGATGGCCGAGTTCCGTCGTGCGACCGGTTTGCCGACGGCGACCAACATGATCGCGACCGATTGGCGACAGTTAAGCCATGCGCTGTCGCTGCAATCCGTCGATATTCCGCTGGCGGATCCGCATTTTTGGACCATGGCCGGCTCGGTGCGCGTGGCGCAAACCTGCCGTGATTGGGGGCTGACGTGGGGCAGCCATTCGAATAATCATTTTGACGTGTCTCTGGCCATGTTCACCCACGTGGGCGCTGCCGCGCCGGGCAAGGTGACGGCGATTGACACGCACTGGATCTGGCAGGACGGCCAACGTTTGACCCAAGAGCCGCTGCAAATCAAAGGTGGTTTGGTGCAAGTGCCGAAAAAGCCGGGCTTGGGCGTGGAGTTGGACATGGCAGAAGTTGAAAAAGCGCACCAGTTCTACAAACAACACGGCCTGGGTTCGCGCGACGACGCCACGGCCATGCAATACTTGATTCCGAATTGGAAATTTGACCCCAAACGCCCTGCGTTTGATAGATAACAGTTTGATAGATAACAATAACCCAGATACCCGTTCGCCCTGAGCCTGTCGAAGGGTTCTTGAAGACTTCGACAAGCTCAGTCCGAACGGAGTTAGTTTTGATAAACGAGTTTGAATAAAAATTTTTAGGAGCACAAAATGAGAGAAAACCGCTTACGTACCATCTGGCAATCAGGTGGTGCCGTGTCCAACGGCTGGTTGGCCATTCCCAACAGCTTTTCTGCCGAAACCATGGCGCATCAGGGCTGGGATTCGCTGGTCATCGACATGCAGCACGGCATGATGGACTACCAAGCGATGGTCACCATGTTGCAGGCCATCTCCACCACCAACACTGTGCCCGTGGTGCGCGTGCCTTGGTTGGAACCCGGCATTTTGATGAAAACTTTAGATGCTGGTGCTTACGGCGTGATTTGCCCCATGATCAATTGCCGTGAAGACGCGCAAAAGCTGGTCGCCTACACCCATTACGCCCCGCAAGGCACACGCAGCTTTGGCCCAACCCGTGCGCTGTTGTACGGCGGTGCGGATTATGCCAAGCATGCGAACAACACCATCGTCATCTTTGCGATGATAGAAACCGCACAGGCGCTGGACAATTTGGACGAGATTTTGTCGGTCGAAGGGCTGGACGCCATCTACATCGGCCCGTCTGATTTGTCCTTGGCGCTGGGTTGCACCCCGACGTTTGACGATTTGGATCCCAAAGCCGCAGAAGCGGTGGACCATATCCTGGCACGCGCCAAAGCGCACGGTGTCGTGGCGGGTATCCACAACGGCGCACCTGAAGCGGCGTTGAAACGCATTGCCAAAGGCTTTCAGTTTGTCACCATCGGCTCAGATGCTCGCTTGATGGCGGCTGGTGCGCAGGCGGTGATGGCCAAGATGCGTGCGGTGTCTGCGCCTAAAGCATCAGGTTCGTATTAATTCACCCAGACATCGATATATCGATCGAAAAAAGAGAGAGCACCCATGAAAATCGGATTAAAAATTGGATTTATAGGACTAGGCATCATGGGCGCACCCATGGCGCAACATTTGTTGGCAGCGGGGCATGAGTTGTTTGTCCCCAAACGCAGCAAAGTACCCGAAGCTTTGAGCGCGGCCACGGTCTGCGCCACCAACGCCGACGTGGCGCGTGCGGCAGAAGTCATCATTTTGATGCTGCCAGACACGTCCGACGTGGACAAGGTGTTGTTTGGCAAAGAGGGCGTGGCGGAAGGCTTGACGAAAGGAAAAACCGTCATCGATATGAGTTCGATTTCCCCCATAGAAACCAAGCGTTTCGCACTGGCCATCAACGAGCTGGGCTGTGATTACTTGGACGCACCCGTCTCGGGCGGTGAAGTCGGCGCGAAAGCCGCCAGCTTGACCATCATGATCGGTGGCGACGAGGCGGTGTTTGAGCGCATCAAACCACTGTTCGAACTGATGGGCAAAAACATCACCTTGGTCGGCGGCAATGGCGATGGCCAAACCACCAAAGTGGCGAACCAGATCATCGTCGCGCTGAACATCGCTGCCGTGGGCGAAGCTTTGTTGTTCGCCAGCAAAGCCGGTGCCGATCCCGCCCGTGTGCGCCAGGCGTTGATGGGCGGTTTCGCCGCCAGCCGCATTTTGGAAGTGCATGGCGAACGCATGATCAAGCGCACCTTCAACCCCGGTTTCCGCATCGCGCTGCATCAAAAAGACCTGAATCTCGCCCTCGCAGGCGCAAAAGCCATGGGTGTGGCACTGCCGCAAACAGCGTCTGCCGCGCAGCTGATGCAGGTTTGTGCAGCGAATGGCTGGGACCAGCTGGATCATTCGGCACTGGTTAAATCGCTGGAGCTCATGGCGGCGCACGAGGTGGCGAAAGCTTAAAACGACAGCTTTTAGTATCTCCAAAAGGGAGGCTGCGGTAAAATCGCAGTCTCTCTATCAATTTCAGCCGCTGGATATAAACCAGTCATTGCTGCACTTATGACACATTCAACGTCCTTAAAACCCGTATTCAAGTCCAAATACGCTATTATTTTCATAGCTATTCAGGCAATAAATGCGCCGGCTATAGTTGTTTTTTTCGCTATTTCTGGTGTATTTTTCAGCAATTCTTCCGTGGCGCAAACCGTGCGTAGTTTCCCGGAAACAGCCCTGCGCGGCAAGATTGCTTTCAAAGCCCCGTCGCAAATCGAGCTAGACGGCAAAGCGGATCGCCTGTCACCCGGTGCACGCATTCGTGACGAGCAGGGCATGCTGGCGATGACAGGTGCTTTGGAAGGCAAAGCGTTTGTGGTGAATTTCAGACGCGAAGCCGCGACTGGGCTGGTGCATGAGGTGTGGATTCTCACCGCAGAAGAACAAAAAGTAAAACGCGATGGGGAAAAGAAATGAGTTTAGACATGAGTGAAATCCTTAATCCAATCAATGACTTAGAACCCGCTGAGCGCGTTTCAAAAAAGGTTTTCATCAAAACCTTCGGCTGCCAAATGAACGAGTACGACTCGGACAAAATGGTCGATGTGCTGCACGCCGCCGAGGGCTATGTCGCCACCCAAAACGTCGATGAAGCAGATTTGATCTTGTTCAACACCTGCTCCGTGCGTGAAAAAGCGCAGGAAAAAGTGTTCAGCGACCTGGGCCGCATCAAACACCTGAAAGCCAAGGGCGTGAAAATCGGCGTCGGCGGCTGCGTGGCGAGTCAAGAAGGCGCTGCCATCATCGCCCGCGCCCCGTTTGTGGATGTGGTGTTTGGCCCGCAGACCTTGCATCGTCTGCCTGAGCTGCTGGCAAAAAGAGATTTATTGGCGCGCCCGCAGGTTGATATCAGCTTCCCCGAGATCGAAAAATTCGACCACCTGCCACCCGCCAAAAACAACGGCGCGAGCGCGTTTGTCAGCATCATGGAAGGCTGCTCCAAGTATTGCAGCTACTGCGTCGTGCCCTACACCCGTGGCGAAGAAGTGTCGCGCCCGTTTGAAGACGTGCTGGTCGAGGTGGCCGGTTTGGCCGACCAGGGCGTCAAAGAGGTCAATCTGCTCGGTCAAAACGTCAACGCCTACCGCGGCAAGATGGGGGATTCGGGTGAGATTGCCGACTTTGCGACCCTGCTGGATTACGTCTCCGAGATCCCTGGTATCGAGCGCATCCGCTACACCACCAGCCACCCGAACGAGTTTTCACAAAGTCTGATCGACGCCTACGCGCGCTTGCCCAAGCTGGTGAACCACCTGCATTTGCCGGTGCAGCATGGCTCCGACCGGATTTTGAGCGCCATGAAACGCGGCTACACTGCGCTGGAATACAAAAGCACCATCCGCAAACTGCGGGCGATTCGCCCCGACATGGTGCTGAGTAGCGACTTTATCGTCGGTTTCCCCGGTGAAACGGACGACGACTTCCAGAAAATGATGAAACTCATCAACGACGTGGGTTTTGACACCTCCTTCAGCTTCATCTACAGCCCGCGCCCCGGCACCCCCGCCGCCGCGCTGCATGACGACACCCCGCACGCCGTCAAACTGGCGCGTTTACAACACCTGCAAGCCACCATCGACGCCAACGTCACCCGCATCAGCGCCAGCCGGCTGGGCACGGTGCAACGCGTCTTGGTCGAAGGCCCCGCCCGCAAAACCCCCAACGCCCTGTTTGGCCGCACAGAATGCAACCGCGCCGTGGTCTTCACGGGGCCGGATCGCCTGATTG
>JAYUCJ010000171.1:0-1265 GCA_043740415.1 Polaromonas sp.
TTTTTTACCCGTTTTCAACAACCCTTGAATGAACAAAGCCGCCTGTCTGCATTCCAAAGTCACGGTTTTTTCTTCAAGCTCCTCTTTCGGCTCGGTCAAGCTGTCGCGCCAAACAGGCTCAGCAGAATCGTCCGTCTTTTCTTTCGCCACGCGTTCAATTTGCGGCAAACGCATGACAGCTCCCGCCACCGCAATCTCGGTGCTGTGCGCTCGGTAGTCAGAATACTGCTTCACGTCCTGCGCCTGCAGCATCACGGTATTCACCGCTTGTACCACCTGCACGGCATTGCGCCGTGTGTGGTCGCAGCTGAGCAAATCGCCTTCCAAACCGTCTTTCACAAAAGCTTGCGCCGCAATAAACACCTGCGGTTCGGCACGGCGGAAGCGGTAAATGCTCTGCTTGGGGTCGCCCACAATAAACACAGTCGGCGGTTTGCCGCCCGCGCCTGCATAGCCCGACAGCCAAGCGTACAAAGCCTGCCACTGCAGCGGGCTGGTGTCCTGGAATTCGTCAATCATCAGGTGCTTCACCCGCGCATCCAGCCGCTCTTGCACCCAGCCGCTCAGCTCGGAGCTGGACAGCATCACCAACGCCGCCCGCTCCACATCGTTCATGTCCACCCATCCGCGCTGGCGTTTCAGGGCGGCGAACTCGGCAATCAAAATCCGCGTCAGGCGTGCCATGCGCTGCTGGTGTTGCCAGGCGGCGTGCTGGGCGATGGCGGCTTGGAAGCGAAGCGCCAAATCTTGCGCTCTGGCGACAAACTCATTCTCAGACAACGCAACGTTGAACTTGCGCCGCGTGCCTTTTTCGGTCAGCAAAGCGGCTATTGCACCGGCTAAGTCGTTGCCAGTGATGGCTTTTCCCAGCTCCACACCCTTGGCACTGAAGGTTTTTTGCGATGCTTCGCCTAGAATTTTGGCTGCATCGACCAGTATTTGGCGGCGAATGTCGTTGCTTGCGTCAGTATTTAAAAAGGCAGCTTCAGGTGAATCACAACCCACGAAATCAGGGAAAAACTCAGCGAAATGCGGCACAGAGGCAGCAACCAGCCCTTTTTCATCTGCTAATTCAAACTCAACCCGCTTAGACAGCGCCTCTTCCAAAGCCTTCAGCGCTTGCGATTTACCATGCTCTGCGACCAGTTCCTCAAAATCGCGCTTGGCCGTTTCATCTTTCAACAAGGTGCCAAAAAATCGCCGCCAAACGCTGGGCGTGGCCAGTTTGTCGTCTTCCAGCAAGGTGTAATTGGCGGGTAAATTCA
>JAYUCJ010000172.1:0-23985 GCA_043740415.1 Polaromonas sp.
GTTTCGCGTCGTGCACTACCTGCTGTGGGTACGGAATGTCGATATTGTGCTTTCGCAGCGCCATCAAGATGGCGGTGTTGACGTCTGAGCGGATGCTGAGTTGGCCGTTTTCGGGGTCGGAGATCCAGTAGCTCAGGATGAATTCCAGACCACTTGCGCCAAAAGCCGTCAATGCGGCAACGGGTGCAGGCTCGGCCATGACACGGGTTTGCGCCAGAGCGGCTTCTACCAGCAGACGGCTGACCAAGGTGACGTCGCTGTTGTAAACGACGGACACCGTGGTTTGCTGGGAAATCAGGGTGTCGCTGAACGTCAGGTTTTCAACCCGACTGGTGACCAGCATTTCGTTAGGGACGATGGATTCGCGGCCACCCGCTGAGCGGATGACGGTGTAGCGGGTTTTGATGTCGGTGATGCGGCCTTCAAAATTATCCAAACGGACAAAATCGCCAATCCGCATGCTGCGCTCGGTCAAAATGACAAAACCGCTGACGTAGTTGGACGCGAGTTTTTGCAAGCCCAGACCAATACCCACACCCACAGCACCGCCCAGAACGGACAAAGCCGTCAAATCGATACCAACCATGCTGAGCGAGAGCAAGAGCCCCACAAAAATCAACACCGCCCGCACCGCATTGCTGGCGGCTTTGCGCAGGGACAATTCGCCACCGCTGGCGTGGCGCAGGAGTTTGGATTCCACAGCGGATGCGACCCACAAAGCCAGCAGCAGCACCGCTCCGGCAGTGAGCGCCCCTTCCAGCATGGCGCGCAGGGAGATGGTGTTGTCGCCTACATTCCAAGTAAGCTGCTCCATTTCTTGCAGCACCAGCGGCAGCAAACCGCTGATCCACAGCACCAGTGCCAGCCACACCACCCAAGAGATGGTGCGCTCTAAAAACCGCACCAGCGGTGATTCTTTGAAAGCAGCTTGCAAGACCTTGACGCCAACGCGGATGATGAGCAAAGACAGCAGCACCGGGACGGCAATGTGCAGCACATGCACCGCCATGGTGCGCAGCAAAACAGCGCGTGCGATGTAGACCAAACACAGCAGCACCAAGGGAAACAACACGCCATCCACCAACTGCCCGCCAAACAGGATGGATTTGCTGTCCATTTGCTTCAAACTGCGCCGCACCAGCCACAGAAAACCCCAAGCCACAGCCGCACACAGCGCCAACACGGCCAGCTCAACCAATGATTTTGGTGTGGCGAACTGGGCAAACCATTGCCCCATGTCTTGTGTTGGCATGGCGGTGTTTGGGTCAGTCTGGGCAGGTGATGCGAGCGTTGCAAATAATGTCATGCTTGCTGTTACTTGTACTTGTACTATTACTTTACTTTTACTTTTTTTACAAATCCGCCAACACCCGCACATGCGCTTCCACACTGCGCGCCAAGGCGTTGAGGTTGTAACCGCCTTCTAGGCACGAGACAATACGGCCATTCGCATGGCGTTTGGCGATGTCTTTGATGCGGGCGGTGATCCACGCGTAATCTTGCTCTACCAAACCGAGTTGGCCTAAATCGTCGTCTTTGTGGGCATCAAAACCGGCACTGATGAAGATCATTTGCGGCTTGAAGGCTTCCAAATGCGGAATCCAGCTGTGCTCAATCATCTCGCGCACAACGGTGCCTTTGGTGTAGGCGGGTACGGGCAGGTTGACGATGTTGCTGGCCGTGCTGTCTGCGCCAGAATGCGGGTAAAACGGGTGCTGAAAGATGCTGACCATCAAAATGCGCTCGTCACCGCTGACGATGTCTTCCGTGCCGTTGCCGTGGTGCACGTCAAAATCGACGATGGCGACGCGCTCTAGCCCGTGGCGCTCTAACGCGTATTTGGCGGCGGTGGCAACGCTGTTGATCAGACAAAACCCCATGGAGCGGTCATGTTCGGCATGGTGGCCTGGTGGGCGGATGGCGCAAAACGCGTTGGCCAGCTCACCGGCTATGACGGCATCGGTCGCGGCCACGGCGGCACCGGTGGCGCGCAAGGCGGCCAGCAGGGTGAAGGGGTTCATGGCGGTGTCAGGGTCGATTTGCGCGTATTTGGGACCACCAGCCTCGATATCCTCCAGCAAAGCGTCACTCATGCCGCGCAGTGCGGCGACGTGGCGCTTGCTGTGGGCAAGTTCAACGACGCTGAGAGCTGCCAAGGGCACCTCGGGTTGCACCAGATGATCCAGCAGACCAACGTAGAGCAAATGGTCATTGATGGCATCCAGGCGCTCGGGGCACTCGGGGTGACCGCGACCCATTTCGTGTTTGCGGCAATCGGGGTGGGTGAAATAACCAGTGCGACTCGTCATGATGGATTAAATGCTATGTTTAGGGTTTTGCGCAAAGATGCGCCTCGTTGGTATCCATAATAGTGCAAAAATATCCTAAGAGAAATCTCAGTCTACATCCTTTAAAGCGATAAATGCCCAAACCATGACTCAAGTCAATATTCAAAGCAAACTTAAGGCTTTGCTGTCACAACTCAACAGCGTCATCGTTGGCAAACCAGAACAAGTGCAAGACTGTGTGGCCTGCCTGCTGGCGGGTGGGCATTTGCTGATTGAAGACGTGCCCGGCGTCGGCAAAACCACCTTGGCCCACGCGCTGGCGCGAACGTTTGGGCTGCAGTTTTCCCGCGTACAGTTCACCAGCGACCTGATGCCCAGCGATTTGAGCGGTGTCTCCATCTACGAGCGCGCCAGCCAGTCGTTTGTCTTTCACCCCGGCCCGATGTTTGCGCAGGTGCTCTTGGCCGATGAAATCAACCGCGCCAGCCCGAAAACACAAAGCGCGTTGTTGGAGGCGATGGAAGAAAAACAAGTCACCGTCGAAGGCGAAACCCGTGCCCTGCCCTCGCCTTTCTTCGTCATCGCGACGCAAAACCCGCACGACCAACTGGGCACGTACGCACTGCCAGAATCACAACTCGATCGGTTTTTGATGCGTATTTCATTGGGCTACCCTGACCGAATCGCAGAACGAAGTCTGCTGACGAACGGCGACACCCGAACGGTAGTGGATGCATTGCCCGCACTTTTGACGGCTGCCGAGTTGTCACAACTACAACAGCAAGTGCTGCAAATTCACGCGTCGGAACCGCTTTTGAATTATTTGCAAGACCTGATCGCCGCCACCCGATCTGGCAGTTGGTTTGTGCAAGGTTTGAGCCCACGCGCTGGCATTGCGCTGCTGCGTGCCGCCAAAGCGCAAGCACTGTTGAGCGGGCGGGATTACGTTGCGCCCGACGACATCCGCGCCGTGATGGTGCAAACCGTGGCGCACCGGCTGCACCCCGTCAGCAGCGCGGGGCGCAACGCCAGTGCGCAAGTTAGTGCGATGTTAGACGCTGTTGCTTTGTCTTAAAGCTTCCTTCTAAATTGCAATATGGGCTTTTTTCGCAAACGCTTTCAGCAATGGTTTGAAGCCAGACTGCCGTTGACGGACAGCATGCTGCTGAACCAGCGCAATGTCTACATCTTGCCCACCAAAGCCGGTTGGATGATGGTGGTGACCTTGCTGGTGCTGCTGGTCGCCAGTATCAACTACCAGCTGAATTTGGGCTATCTGCTGACGTTTTTGATCGGTGGCAGCGTCTTGGTGGGCATGCATATTGGGCATGCCAATCTGCGCGGAATAGCTATTAATATCATAGCACCTCAGGCATATTTTACGCCGGCGATTGTCAATTTTGAGCTTGTTTTGAGCAATACGGGAAAAAACCTCAGGCATGGCATTGGTATGGGTGTTTTGAATCTGTCGCATTGGACTTGGGCCGATGTGCCCGCGCAAGGCAGCACGACGGTTCAAATCGCCGGTCAACCCATGCCGCGCGGTAAGCACCGATTACCCACACTGACGGCTGAAACGCGCTTTCCCATGGGTACGTTTCGGGTATGGACGGTCATGCGGCCAGCCATGCACGTGTGGGTTTACCCAGCTATTGAGCCCAATGCGCCAGCTTTGCCAGTAGGCGAGCCGCTGTCTGGCGATGCCAAACAGGCGCAAACAAAAGCGACAGGTGAATTTGACGGCATACGCGCCTACCGCCGTGGCGACCCCCTGAAGCACATTGTTTGGAAGAAAGTCGCCAAGACTTGGGCAAGCATGGATGCGGATGACCCCTGCCCTTCCGTCAATTTAATTAGTCGCGATACGCAACATGCAGCCGCGCAAGAACTGTGGCTAGATTTTGCACGCACGGGCTGCACAGACACGGAAGCGTCTCTCTCGCGGCTGTGCGCTTGGGTGGTGCAGGCTGAGGCGCTTGGCTTGGTGTATGGACTTCGATTGCCTACATCTGAAATTCTGCCAGCCAGTGGTGAAGTGCATCAACAACAATGCTTGCAAGCGTTGGCTATGTATTAAGAGAAATTTATGCTGGGTAAATTTATCAATACGCTGAATAACCTGCCGCGCGACAGCCGTGACACGCTGCTTCTGCTGCTCGTTATCGCAGCCGTGGTGCTGCCGCAGGTAGCGTATTTGCCGTTGTGGTGCAGCGGTTTGGTGGCGGGTGTGCTGTTGTGGCGAGGAACTTTGGCTTGGAAGTCGCAGCCACTGCCTAGCCGCTGGTGGTTGGTAACGTTGCTGGTTGTTGCCGTTGCTGCGACTTTAGCAACACATAAAACCATCTTAGGGCGCGATGCTGGTGTGACCCTCTTGGTCATTTTGCTGGCACTTAAAACCTTGGAATTACGCGCGCAAAGAGATGCTTTTGTGGTGTTTTTCCTTGGCTTCTTTTGCATGTTGAGCAACTTCTTGTTTTCGCAATCGCTACTCACTGCCTTTGCCATGCTGGTGGCGCTGATGGGCTTGCTCACCGCTTTGGTCAACGCGCACATGCCTGTGGGTAAACCACCGTTGATGACGGCAGCAAAAATTGCAGGGAAGATGGCGTTATTGGGTGCGCCCATCATGGTTGTGCTGTTCATGTTGTTTCCACGGCTTGCGCCTTTGTGGGGCATGCCGGGCGGGCCTGCGCAGGGGAAATCGGGCTTGAGTTCAGACATGCGGGTGGGCACGATTGCCAAGCTGGCGCTGGATGACAGCATCGCCATGCGGATCAAGTTTGAAGGTAAACCACCGGCTGCAAGAGATGTTTACTTGCGTGGCCCGGTGCTATCCAGCTTTGATGGACGGGAATGGTTGCCGCTCAGAAACCCTGTTGAAGTTAGCAACTTGAAGGTATCTGGCCAGCCCATCAACTATGAAGTAACTCTAGAGCCCAGCAACAAGCCGTGGTTGTTTGCGTTGGATGCAGCGGTGACAGCACCAGCACTGGCTAGCTATGAACTGCGCATGACGCCAGCTTTGCAATGGCTGACCAATCGTCCCATCACCGAGTTGGTGCGCTACAAAGCGCAAAGTCACACGCAGTTTAGCTTCGGCCCTGAAAAACCAGATTTAAGCCTGCAAAATTATCTAGCCCTTCCCGCAGGCTACAACCCACGCACTTTGCAACTGGCCGCAGACATCAGGCGTGACGCACGCTTTGCCCAAGCAGATGCAGCAACTTTAGCCAACGAGGTGATGCAAAAGCTGCGCACAGGCGGCTACGAATACACCTTGGAGCCGGGCGTTTATGGCGACAACACGGCAGATGAGTTTTGGTTTGACCGCAAAGCCGGTTTTTGCGAACACATCGCTTCGTCTTTTGTGGTGCTCATGCGCGCTTTGGAGGTGCCAGCGCGCGTCGTCACCGGCTACCAGGGTGGTGAGTTCAACGCGGTGGACGGCTATTGGGTTGTGCGGCAAAGTGATGCGCATGCTTGGGCAGAGGTATGGCAAGCCGACAACAAAGAAAACAATTCCGTTGGAAGCTGGGTTCGCGTTGACCCCACCTCGGCCGTTGCACCGCAGCGTATAGATTCACTGCATCGTTTAAGCGCGCCAAGTGGTGCGTTTGACGGTGCTATGGCAAGTTTATGGACAAGTACGCTCGGCAACAGCGGCTACAACCCATTGCTTCAGCTACGCGCCGTGTGGGATGCGGTGAACAACACTTGGAACCAGCGCATTTTGAATTACACCCAAGCGAAGCAATTGGATTTGCTGAGAAATCTAGGTTTTTCTTCGCCCAGCTGGGCCGATTTAATCAACGTGCTGATCGCCATCATTGTCAGCGCCAGCTTGCTGGGAATCGCTTGGACAGTCTGGGACAAGCGGCAGCACGACCCGTGGCTGCGCTTACTTTCTTCCGTGCGGGCACGATTGGAGAAAAGGGGTTTGACGAGTCCAGCCAGCATTTCCCCACGTGAGCTTGCTCGTATGTCAGTCAATCATTTTGGTGAATCAGCCCAACCACTTGCAGTTTGGCTGATTCAACTTGAAGAGATTCGTTACCGTGCGCACATCCGCAACACGGATATGGCAAGCTTGAAATCTGGGCTTAAAAGCATGGCTTGGCCTGTAAAATAGAGTCCAAGATGATCGAATAATTGAGAATGACTGCGAATAATTACAAATAGCAGAAGTTAAAACCTTTTAATATGCAACAAAGATTGATTTTTACTATACTATTTATAGCACTTCAGGCAATAAATACGCCGGCTACCGCTCAAAATAGCACCAAAAAACAGCTGAATTCAAAGTCCTCAACACAATACGAGCTCTATGCCACGCGACCAGAGGCCATGCAGATGGCGGACGATATTGCTGAGCGGCGCGATTTGGACAAAGAATGGGTGCGAAGCGCGATTGGTCAAGCTAGAAATATTGGTCAAATCTCACGATTGATGCAACCAGCCCCCAAAGGTGTTGCCAAAAACTGGCGCGTGTACCGCAGCCGCTTTATTGACCCCGTGCGCATCAAAGCTGGCGTGAAATTTTGGCAAGACAACGCAGCGGCTTTGGCGAAAGCGGAAAAAGAATTTGGTGTACCAGCAGAAATCATCGTCGGCATCATTGGGGTTGAAACCATTTACGGACGCGATACGGGCAGCTATCGGGTGATTGATGCGCTGACCACTTTAACTTTTGATTTCCCTGCCTCACATCCGCGCGCTGCTGAGCGGCAAGCGTTTTTCAAAAGTGAGTTGGAGCATTTTTTATCGCTCACCTCACGCTCTGGGGTTGACCCTCTGTCACCCCGTGGCAGCTATGCCGGTGCAATGGGTTTGCCGCAGTTCATGCCCAGCAGCTGGGTGAAGTATGCGATCGATTTTGACGAAGATGGCAAGGTCGATTTATTCACCAGCCCTGCCGATGTGATTGGCTCGGTCGCCAATTATTTCAAATCCTTCAAGTGGCGACCAGGCATGCCTACGTACTACCCCGTTACTTTTGATGCTGCAAAACTGGACATGGATGCGTTGATGGCTCCTGATATTTTGCCAACATTTAGCGTTGCCAGCTTTATGGCCAAAGGGGCAAATTTGAATGCTGCTGGTGCTGCGCATACCGGTCCGTTGGCCTTGATAGAGCTGCAAAATGGCGACCCCAGCATTGCTGGCAATACGCCTAGTTACGTGGCTGGGACAGAAAATTTTTACGCTATTACCCGCTACAACTGGAGCAGCTACTACGCGATGTCGGTGATAGATTTAGGGCGTGAAGTAGCGCAACAAATGGGTAAATAGGCATCGTAAACGCCGTGCAATGCACTTGGGTTCTTCTTAGGTTTATGGCACTTGATGATGCCAGTACCGTTTAGCCATCTCGCGCTGGCAACGCGTCTCATTCGGCGTTGAACTACTCCATAGCATCGCACCACAATGTGCGGTGTCTATCACTTTGATATGGCGTTCGTTGTAGCGCTCCAGCACACTTGCTGCAGCATGACCGAAACGATTCCTGTAACCCGCTTGTACAAGCGCAAACTGCGGTTGTACTGCATCCAGAAACGCCGCACTTGATGAGGTTTTGCTGCCATGATGCGGCACCAATAAAACGTCACTTTTTAAGCCGCTATTTTTTAAAGAATCGTTTCGAAAAACAATATTTTTAGCCAAGTTCGAGTGGGCTTGGTGTTCCTCCACCAACCTGGCCTCCTGCGCTTGCTCAATATCGCCAACCAGCAAAGCACTTTGATGCGGCGTGCTGATGCGCAACACACAGCTCATGGCGTTTGATTTTTGTGGCGAGTCGTAATCTGATGCTGAGGGGTGGAGCACGGCAAAATCCACGCCATCCCATTGCCACGATTGCCCCGCCACACAGCGCTGCGCAGGACGAAACGCTTGCAACTCATGGGTGTTTTCAATTGAACTGATGAAGTTTGCTTTTGGATGCATGGCCAGCACAGACTTGATGCCGCCCGAATGGTCAATGTCGCGGTGGCTGAGCATGACGGTATCCACACTTTCATTTGTTGCCCGCAATAAGGGAACCAACACCCGATGACCTGCATCGCTGTCAATGGAGTAGCGTGGCCCGGCGTCGTACACCAGCGTGTGTGTTGCCGTGCGTATGATGACGCCGTTGCCTTGGCCTACATCTGCTGCGATCAATTCAAATTGCCCGTCTGCTGGACGCGGTGCTTGCCACAAGATAACAGGCAACAACAAAGGAAGCCCGAGGAGGCGAAGCTGCCAAGGCCACGGCAGAACCAGAAGTATCCCACCTAGCACGGCAACAACACTCACCAAAAGGTGTGGCACAGCAACTGAAACAGTGGCAAACGGCAATGTTGCCAGCAAACCCAGAAAACGGCTTAGCACATGCACCGCCAAACCGGCTAAATCCCACATCGGTGAGAAAAGAGTGCCCAACATCGCCAAAGGCGTCACCACCAGTGTCACCCACGGTATCGCCAAGGCATTCGCCGCAAGACCTACCACTGACACTTGGCCAAAAAGCAGCAGCGTCAACGGCGAAAGTACCAAGGTGATGACGAATTGTTCACGTCCGCTCATCCAAAGCTTCTTCCTGAGTATTGCAAACAAACTTGGTTTTGGTAACGAGATAGCATCGGCGATGGCATCAGCATGATCGCGATTGGACAGCTTGGCGGTATCAGTCGATAGATCCGTGGCAAACAGGACACCCACCGCCACAAAACTCAACCAAAAACCCGCCTGCAACAATGCCCAAGGGTCAACCACAACCACAACGACGCATGCGAGCATCCACACGGTTGGCCAGGGCCAGCGTTTACCGAACAGCCTGAGGAAGGTCACTGCTGCCAACATCAAAATCGTCCGCTGCGAAGGCACGCCCCAGCCGCTGAATACCGCATAGCCAGCCGCCAGCATCAAGCCGCCCAGCAAAGCAGCGTTTGTTGCCGGGTAGGCCAGACACAAACGCGTTGATCGTCTGTACAACCCGCCCACCACCAGCACCGCACCCCAAGCAAACATGGTGATATGCAGCCCAGAAATACTCATCAAATGCGCAACGCCTGTCGCGCGAAAGATATCCCAATCGGCACGGTCAATCGACTGCTGGTCGCCCGTGACCAAAGCGGCAACGATACCGGCTTCGCTTGACTGTTTGGAAGAGTCGGAAGATGACATTCGCGATGACATGCGCGTAAAAATCGCTTCGCGAACTGTGCAACGCAATTGTTCAACCGGATGCTGCCAGGTCTGCGCCAAACGCACGGGCGCAGCATCGTTTGCACCTGTGCGCACATAACCCGTCGCCTGTATGCCTTGCTCCCACAGCCACAGCTCAAAATCAAAACCACCCGGGTTGCTGTTGCCATGCGGAGCCTTCAGTCGCACCGTCATTTGCCAGCGTTCGCCGGGAAGAATGGGCGTGGGTTTGCGCTGCAACGATGCCAAGTCACCGGCCGTTTCCATCGCGCCAAAAACACCACCGTACCAACTCAATGAAATTTTAGAAGGCAACTCAACGATTTGTTTGCTGTGAACTTGGTCGATGGTCGTTATCAGCTGCGACGATTCAACTTCTAGCTGAAAACGCGTTCCCATCTCGTTGATGTGCGGCATGGCAGATACAACACCGATGACCTCGATATCGCGCCCTTCAAAAGCGGGCGCTAGTTGGTGCGAAGCGTAGGCAACAGCGCGCAAACCAGTCAAACCAAACGCAGCGCAGCCACTGGCTAGCAACATGCAAATGGGCAATAAATTGGAAAGGTATTGGCGTTTATTTGGTGTATTTTTAACTATATTATTTATAGCAATACAGGCAATAAATACGCCGGCTATAGCCAAATATGACGCATAGAACCAAACGCCATTCAAAGACGGCTGCAACAGCTGAAGCCATGTGCCAACGACCCAAGCCAACAAGGTTGAAAAAAGCCAGCTGACCCGACCTTGCCAGAACGACATAAGCGTCATGAGTGGGTATAGGCGGAAATTTGGTCAGCGAAAAATTTGTAAAACGCTAAACTTGTGCGGCGTTCTTCCAGGCAACAGCAGCGGCTGTCACATCACCCCGCTGCTCTGCCAATTCAGCCAAGGCACGCCAAGCGCGCCGTTTCAAGTTAGCATCTTTTAGCTGCGGCGCAGCTTGCGCCAATTGCTGTTGCGCTTTGCCCCACAGCTGGTGAGATTTACAGGCAATGCCCGCAAGGTACTGCAAACGCGCATCTCTTGGATTCGCCAATTGCGCTTTTTCAATTCTTGCGAGCCACGCCAAATCCGGCGATTCCATTTGCGCCGCCACTATCGCTTCCAGCGTGTGTATCAACTCGGCGCAACGTGTGCTGTCAACATTGTTCAAGCCCCCTTCCGAGCTTGTCAACGCTTGCCACGCTGGCAGCAACCAATCCGTCACTTGCTGCGCTTGTCCATGCACGGCATTGAGCTTGAATGCGGCATGAATGGAAATGTCTGATTGCAAGCGGTCGCCAGCTTCCAGCGCACGCCAGGTGGCTTGCAGCTGGGCGGCATCACGTGCATCATCCAACCGTTTCAACACCAAACTTTTGATCAAACTGGGTGCAACATCTTTAGAGAAGGCATGGTGTTTGGCAAGCAAACGGGTGGTCTCAAGTGCTTCAACACTTGAATTGTCCAGCTGTGCCGCTTTGAGTTTGAGCCGCAGTGCCAAGGTACGACGCGCAGCACCGCTGGGCAATTGCGCCAACCAGTGCAGCGCACCGGAAGCATCTCGGTCGTCCAGCGCCCAACTTGCGGCCAACAGCTGGGTGCCTTCCCGAGTGTCCAACGAAGCACGTTGATGTTGGTTTTGATTCTCTAGCGCTTGTTTTAAATGTTCATCGCGCGCTGCGCTGTCCTGCAAAGCATGCGCACTTTGCGCCGCCATCACATGCGCCAAAGCTCGCAGTTGCGGCTCATTGCCCACGACATCCGCCGCTTTAGGGTGTGAATGCTCTCTAGATCTGTCCAAACTCAGGGCTGACAAAGCCGCTTTGCGCGAACGAATGTACCTGCCGGCCAAAAAATGCGACTGTGCGTTGAAAAGCTCGGCATTGATCGCCCGCTCTTTTTGCAAAGCGCGCCAGCGTCTGGCTTGTTCGGGCAATGCAAACAAAAGCGCGGCCGTACGCATCGCTGTGTAGATAAGTGCAAAACCAAAAACCAAGGTAAGAATCACAAAGTTCAGCGACAAATCCACTCTGTACGGTGCCCAATACAGCGTTACCGTGGCATCGTTGTTGCCCGCAAACACGGCCACGGCCACGGCAATGCCAAACAAAGCCAAAAACCACAGGGCTGCACGCATTATTTGCCCGCCGCAGCCAGCGTCAACGCTGCTAAAGATGCATCAAGCGCAGGTATGCTGGCATTACCCAGTTGCGCCTGCACCAGCGACAGCGCACTTTGCAAGGTCTGCGCTTGTTTGGAAGTTGGGTCGCTGTATTTGCGCACATCGTCGGCGACAGAGGCCAAGTCAGATTTAACAGACTGAATTTGCCGCCCCAGCAAGCCAAGCCGAGCATTGAGGATTTTGAGCTTCAGATTTTGGCGCAAAAAGTAGGTTTGCTCCGGTGACAGCAGCACAGCGTCTGGGTTTTCAATGCGGCTCACGCGCACCAATTTCGCAAGTTCCGCACGCACAATCAGCCAATTGCTTTGCATGAAGTTTTGCAAACTGGTTTGCCAGTCTGCATCTTGCGTTGCAGGCGCTGCAGTGCCTGATTTAGCGCCTGCCGTCTTTGAAGACATGTTTGATGGTGCATTTTGCTTTTCAACTCTAGCCACCGCAGTGACTGTATTCAGCACGGGCAAGTCTTCCACCAAACGGCTGATTTCGTCTAATTTCACCAGCAAGCTCGGGATATCCGTCACCGCTGCCGCCTTGATTTTGTCGGTATCGCTGGCCAGCGCTCTGCGCACGGCGTTCAGGCGGGGCTGAGCGGCACGCACTAAGCGCTGATCGACAGTTTTCAAGGCCGCCAAAAGCGGCTCGACACTGCCTGTCAACTGCGCCTGCTGCTGCGCCAAACGCAGGGCAGACTCCACATCGACCACCAGGTTTTCATCACGCGAACGGGACAAACTCTGCATCAACTCGTCCAGCTGGCTGCGTTGCAGGGCGACTTCGCTGAGCCGTGTTTCGTTCAAAGACGATCTGGCAGAGGCTTCCCGTGCCACGTCTTGTGCATTTTTCGCCAAACTGCGGGCTTCCACGCTTAAATTGGTCGCATCGGCGCTTTGTCTGGCCAGATGCTCCTGGATATTCGTCAATTTACGCCATAAATAGAAGCTGGCCAGCATAGATATTGCCAAAGCTGCTATCATAAATATAGCTAATGCCCTGGGGTAGGCGGTGGCAGCAAGACCTTTTGGCAGGGTCGCGGGCGGGGTTTCTGGCACGGCTTCAGCCGGCGTTTTAGGCATGGTTTCTGCGCTGCTGGTCGGGTCTAACAAGGGGATATCGCTCATGGGAGAGATTCTATACAAGCCACCACATCTTCCAGCAGCGGGCGTGACTCGTAAACGACACCAAAACCGGCGTCTTTGGCCGCCTGGGCAATACGCGGATGGGTGGCAATGGCTCGGGCTTGCGACCAGTCAATGGCGGCATGACTTAGCTCTGAACCTGGCCGTGAACCAGCCGGTGGCCTGGCCTGCGCGAGCGTTTGCAAATTCGCCACCGATTCTGAGCTGCTGAGCAGCCACACCGACTCATCCGTGCTGGCTTGGCGCATCAGCGCCACCTCAGCCGCGTCCAATACAGGCGCGCTGCGCTGGTAGCTGACGACTGAATCGACCTGCACGCCGGCGCTTGTCAACTGGTCCACCAGCCATGACCTGCCGTGCAGGGCAACAGCCCCCGAACTTCCGCGCACCATCAACACCTTGTCACCCGGTTTGACTTGATTTTTCACGATGCTCCACAGCGTTTCTGAGTCAAATTGTGCCGCATCTGCAGCTGGCGCATCAACGCGGTCACTGGCCACACCCTGCGCCAGCAAAGCCTCCCGCGTACCCGGGCCAGTGGCCCACATTCTGCAGCCCGCTGCTTCGCCCTGCAAATTAGCTATATTTTTAATAGCAGTATAAACAATAAATTCACTGGCTAGGCGCACATTTAAGGGGTAAAAATAGCGTACTGCATTGCTGCTCACAAACATCACCGCATGGTATTGGTGCAGATTCCGCCAACTGTCAGCCATTTTTTCAGGGTCGGACGCCGATCCGATGTGGATCAAAGGCAGCGCAACGGCATCCAAGTGCAAATCTTGCAGTTGCTTGACCCAGGCAGCGGCCTCAAGGCGCGGGCGTGTCACGATGATTTTCATGCTGGATGACTCCTTATTCGGCTAGTTTGGTGTACTGGCGCGCACCGCTGGCCAGCAGCTTTGCCGCGACTTGCTCGCCCAGACCGCTCGCAGCGTCTAAATCACCTACATTTTGAGCTAAATCAGCCCTTATCAAGCCGTCCAGGCTATTCACCGGCAACAATTTCTCATCTTCCGGCTCGCCCCAAGCGGCGTTCAAGCGCAATTGCGCGCCGTCCCACACGGCATGCGCCGCCAAAGGCATGGAGCAGCTGCCGCCCATGGCGCGGCTGACAGCCCGCTCGGCGGATACGGCCATCCACGTCGGCAAATGTGCCAAGGGCGCTAAGGCGGCGGCCAAATCAGCTCTATCCGCTTTGATTTCAATGCCCAAAGCGCCTTGACCGGCAGCTGGCAGCATCTCAGTCGTCTCAAAAACGGCACGAATACGCTGTGCCAAACCCAAACGTTTTAGTCCTGCTGCGGCCAGAATGATGGCGTCGAACTGGCCTTCGTCGAGCTTGCGCAAGCGGGTGTCTAAATTGCCCCGCAGCGGGACAATGCTCACATCAGGACGCAAAGCCTTAAGCAGCACGACGCGGCGCAGGCTGGATGTGCCCACCGTTGCACCCAGTGGCAAAGCGGCTAAATTGGCGTAGTTATTGGAGACAAAAGCGTCGCGCGGGTCTTCGCGTTCCATCACGCAGGCCAAGGCGAAGCCCTCTGGCAAATCCATGGGCACATCTTTGAGCGAATGCACGGCAATGTCTGCCGAGCCATCGTCCAAAGCGGTTTCCAACTCTTTCACAAACAGCCCTTTGCCGCCTACTTTGCTGAGTGAACGGTCTAAAATTTGGTCACCCATCGTCGTCATGCCCAACAGTTTGACGCTGTGTCCGCGCGCTTCCAGCAAGGCTTTGACGTGTTCAGCCTGCCACAGGGCGAGACGGCTTTCGCGGGTGGCAATGGTGATATTCAATAACGGTTGCTTAGATGTATTTTGCATACTTGGTTTTATATTGGAAACTCATTGGTAACTTGTTGGACATTTAGGGGTAAATACGCCTCAGTTTTGATGCTAGCATGTACAACAACCATGAAAACACCAAGCCTAAAACTAACGGAATCTCCGAAATCTCAAGCCCAACCTCAGTCTACAGCCAAGCAAAAGCTGAATGAACGGCCCTTGGTTGAAGATATTCGTTTGTTAGGACGAATTTTAGGCGATGTGATTCGGGAGCAAGAAGGTGCGGCAGCGTTTGAGTTGATCGAGCAAATCCGCAAATTGTCTGTCGCTTTCAGGCGCGACGAAGACCACACCGCCGACAAAGCGCTCAAAAAACTGCTCAAAGGCTTGTCGGGCGACCAAACAGTGAGTGTGATTCGTGCTTTCACCTACTTCAGCCATTTGGCCAATTTGGCGGAAGACAGGCACCACATTCGCCGCCGCGAAGTACATGAGCGCGTGGGCGATACACAAGAAGGCAGCATCGAAGTGGCCTTGGCGCGCCTGCGCTGGGCCGGCATCACACCGAAAACCATCTCGCAAACTTTGGCAAAAAGCCACGTTTCACCCGTTTTGACAGCGCACCCCACCGAAGTGCAGCGCAAAAGCATTTTGGATGCAGAGCGCGATATTGCACAACTGCTCACTTCGCGAGACGACATCAAAATGCGCAGCTTGGCGAACGGTAGCAGCAAGGACGCCTTGACTCCAAAAGAATTAAGCGCCAACGAATTGCAGCTGCGCGCCCGCGTGATGCAGCTGTGGCAAACGCGTTTGCTGCGCTATTCCAAGCTCACCGTGATGGACGAGATTGAAAACTCGCTGAGCTATTACGAATCCACGTTTTTACGCGAAATTCCCAAGTTATATGCAGAGTTAGAGCAGTCTTTAGGTAACCAACCTGTGCACAGCTTTTTGCGCATGGGTCAATGGATTGGCGGCGACCGCGATGGCAACCCGAATGTCAGCGCACAAACGCTGCAATACGCACTACGCCGGCAGGCCGAAATGGTGCTGCGGTTTTATTTGACGGAAGTGCATTTTTTAGGCTCTGAATTGTCGATGTCGTCAATTTTGGTGCCTTTGTCTGAGCCTATGAAAGCGTTGGCGGAACAGTCGCCCGACACCAACGAACACCGCAAAGACGAGCCCTATCGCCGTGCATTGACAGGCATCTACGCCCGTTTGGCAGCGAACTTGAAAGACATGACAGGCGGTGATGCCGCACGCCACGCCGTTGCACCGCAAAACCCGTACAAACAGGCTGAAGATTTTTTAGCGGACCTGCGCACGATTCAAGCATCATTGAAAGACAACCACGGCGAGGCTTTGGTGAGCCAGCGTTTGCACCCCTTGATTCGCGCAGTCGAAGTGTTTGGCTTTCACTTAGCCACCGTAGATTTGCGCCAAAGTTCTGACAAGCATGAAGAAGTGGTCGCCGAACTGCTGGCCGTAGCGCGTTTAGAGACCAATTATTCGAGCTTGGACGAGCAAGCCAAGCGCAGCCTGTTGGTTAAATTGCTGAACGACGCGCGGCCTTTGCGTGTATTAGATGCCACGTATTCTGACCATACGCGGGGTGAATTGGCTATTTTTGAAGCCGCCAAAGCCATGCGCCAGCGCTATGGCCATCACGCCATCCGCCACTACATCATCAGCCATACTGAAACTGTTAGTGACTTGCTAGAAGTGCTGTTGCTGCAAAAAGAAGTCGGTTTGATGCGGAGCACTTTGGATAAACAGGCCAGCCATGATTTGATCGTCGTGCCGCTTTTTGAAACGATTGAAGACCTGCGCAATGCAGCCCCCATCATGCGTGAGTTTTACGCCTTGGCGGGCATGCTGCAGCAAGTACAACGCAGCGGTGGTGAGCAGGACATCATGCTGGGTTACTCTGACAGCAACAAAGACGGTGGTATTTTCACCAGCAACTGGGAGCTGTACCGTGCTGAGATTGCTTTGGTTGAGCTGTTTGACGAACTCGCCGCCTCGCACGGCATCACCCTGCGTATGTTCCACGGCCGTGGCGGCACAGTGGGGCGTGGCGGTGGCCCGAGCTACCAAGCCATTTTGGCGCAACCACCAGGCACGGTGCGTGGGCAGATTCGTCTGACCGAGCAAGGCGAGGTGATTGGCTCCAAATATGCCAACCCTGAAATCGGGCGCCGCAATTTAGAAACCTTGGTGGCTGCGACTTTAGAAGCAACTTTGCTGCAGCCCACAAAGTCCGCGAGTGCCAAGTTTTTAGAAACGGCATCTTCGCTCTCGTTGTCCAGCATGGCGGCTTACCGCGCGTTGGTCTACGAAACACCCGGATTTACAGATTACTTTTTCCAGTCCACCCCGCTGCGGGAGATTGCCGAGCTGAACCTAGGCTCACGTCCAGCGTCGCGCAAGCCATCGCAAAAAATTGAAGATTTACGCGCTATTCCTTGGGGCTTCAGCTGGGGACAATGCCGCTTGACCTTGCCCGGCTGGTACGGTTTTGGCTCTGCGGTTCATGCCTTTTTACATGAAATGCAGTCACCGGCAGAATCTAAGAAACAACTCGCTTTGTTGCAAAAAATGGTCAAGGATTGGCCATTTTTTCGCACCCTGCTGAGCAATATCGACATGGTTTTGGCAAAAAGTGATTTGGCTTTGGCGTCCAGATACGCCGAACTGGTGACCGATGCCGCTCTGCGCAAAAAGATTTTCAGCCGGATTGAAACCGAATGGCATTTGACCGTCACTGCGCTGCAATTGATCACCGGCGACAAACAGCGCCTGACCAACAACGCCGCCCTGCAACGCTCCATCCGCCACCGTTTCCCCTACATTGACCCGTTGCACCACCTGCAAGTCGAACTGGTGCGCCGCTACCGCGCAGGCCAAACCGACGAACGGGTGCAGCGCGGGATTCATATTTCGATCAATGGGATTGCGGCGGGCTTGCGCAATACTGGATAATCCAAAAAAACCAGTTAGAGCATGAAATTAAGCTATAGTCTACGTATTTATTGCCTAAGGTGCTATTTTATATATAGCAGTCCACCGTCTTAACCTACTCACCCAGATAGGCTTCCCGAACTTTTGGATCGCTCAACATGATCTTCGCATCGCCGCTCATGGTGATCAAACCTGAGTCCATCACATAGCCACGGTCGGCAATACCTAGGGCGCGGCTGGCGTTTTGTTCTACGAGTAAAACGGTCACGCCTTTGGATGACACATCTTTGACGACTTCAAAAATTTTATCGACCATGATGGGCGATAAACCCATGGATGGCTCGTCGAGCAAAAGCACTTTCGGGCGGCTCATCAGGGCGCGACCCATGGCCAGCATTTGCTGTTCGCCACCACTCAGCGTGCCTGCCAGCTGGTCTTTACGCTCTTTCAGGCGAGGGAAGATGCCGAAGACTTTTTCAACGTCGGCGGCGATCTCGGCTTTGTCGTCGCGGATGTAGGCACCCATGGCTAGGTTTTCCAGGATGGTCATGCGGGTGAAGACGCCACGGCCTTCTGGCACCATGGCCAGACCTTGGTGTACCAAGTCCCAAGCGCCTTGGCCTTTGATGCTTTTACCCAAATATTGAATGTCGCCCTCAGTAAACGGCAAACCACCGGTGATGGCTTTCATGGTGGTGGTTTTGCCTGCGCCGTTGGAGCCGATCAAGGTGACAAGCTCGCCCTCGCGCACTTCAAAATCAACCCCTTTAACCGCCTGAATGCCACCGTAACCCACTTTGAGTCCGCTAACTTTGAGAAGAATATTTGCCATGTTTGTTCCTTGAATCTCAGTGTGCCTTAGTGCTTTGAGTTAATGTCCACCCGTGCCCAGATAGGCTTCAATCACTTTTTCGTTAGCGCGCACTTCATTGGCCGTGCCTTCAGCGATTTGCTTGCCATAGTCCAACACCGTGATGCGGTCACACAAACCCATGACCAATTTCACGTCATGCTCAATCAGCAAAATCGTGCGGTTGTCTTTGCGAATTTGGTCAATCAAGGCGCGTAGCTGTACTTTTTCAGTGGCATTCATGCCCGCGGCTGGTTCGTCTAGGGCGATCAATTGCGGATCCGTCGCCAAAGCACGGGCGATTTCTAAGCGGCGCTGGTCGCCATAGCTCAAGGTACGTGCTCTGTAGTCCGCCAATTTACCGATGCCCACATAGTCCAGCAGTTCATGCGCACGTTTGGCAATCGCTTTTTCTTCAGATTTGAAGCTGCTGGTTCTGAAAATAGCACCAAACAAGCCTGAATGCGTGCGGATGTGGCGACCGACCATGACGTTCTCTAACGCTGTCATCTCTGCAAACAAACGGATGTTTTGGAACGTGCGTGCAATACCTGCCTTGGCCACTTCATGCACCGCCGTTGGCTGATACGGCTTGCCTGCCAGCTCAAACGTGCCGCTGTCTGGGGTGTACAAACCTGTAATAACGTTGAAAAACGTGGTTTTACCTGCACCGTTGGGGCCAATCAAACCGTAAACCATGCCGCGTTCTATGGTGATGCCTACGTCGCTTAAGGCTTGCAAACCACCAAAACGCTTTGAAACACCTGCAACTTTGAGAACAATATCGCTCATCTGATGTTCTCCAGTTTATTTGGTTTGCAATGATTTGCCATGCTCGGGCGAAGGCCACAAGCCGCGTGGCCGCATCAGCATCACGCCAATCATGGCCAAAGCGATCAAGAGTTGACGCAAGATGGATGCATCCAAACGGCCCCCGCTCAAGTCTTGCAGGGGGCCTGCGACATAGCGCAACACTTCAGGCAAGGCCGCCAAAAGAACGGCACCCAGCACCACGCCAGGCAAATGGCCCATGCCGCCCAAAACCACCATGGCAACAATCATCACTGACTCCATCAAACCAAAAGATTCGGGTGATACAAAGCCTTGGAACGCCGCAAAGATAGCGCCAGATAACCCACCGAATGTGGCCCCCATGCCAAAGGCCAACAGCTTCAAATTGCGGGTGTTAAGACCCATCGCTTTGGCCGCAATTTCGTCTTCACGTATTGCCATCCATGCGCGACCAATACGCGACAACTCCAAACGATGGCTGATGATGATGGTGAAAATGACCATCACCAAAATCAGAAAGTAGTACAAGGTCACGGAGTTGATGTCAAAACCAGCAATGTTGAGCGTCTTGGCGAAATCGTGGCCAAACAAACTCACGGAATCAATGCCTGAAATACCCCGTGGACCATTGGTGATGTTGACCGGGCTTTCCAAGTTGTTCAAAAACACTCGGATAATTTCACCAAACCCCAATGTGACAATAGCCAAATAATCGCCACGCAACTTCAGCGTAGGCGCGCCTAGCAGCATGCCCATTAACCCAGCACACACGGCGGCTATCGGTGCGATCACCCAAAACGACAAATGGATACCATTTGGAAACATGGTGGCGAGCGCAGGTATGTTTTCAGTCAAATGGGGCGATGCCAGCAGGGCAAAGATGTATGCCCCCAAGGCAAAGAACGCCACATAACCCAAATCCAGCAAACCGGCGTAACCCACCACAATGTTCAAGCCAACCGCCAGTAAAACATAGAGCAATGCAACGTCAGCAATGCGAACCCATGCATTGCCAAAGATTTGCAAGACAAAGGGCAATACTATTAAAAGTATGCCGCTGCCGATATATATGGGAAGTTTAGTTTTAGTCATAGTTGTCTTTTGGTTATTTGCCAGGTTACTACTAGGTTATTTTTAAATTTGCGACCAAGCCACCTACGCTCGATCAGCCACCCTCTCCCCCAGCAACCCTGAAGGGCGCAAAGTCAGCATCAATATGAGTACCACAAAAGCAAAAATGTCGGTGTAGTGGCTGCCCAGCACCCCACCCGTCAAGTCGCCTAAGTAACCAGAGCCAATAGATTCAATCAATCCCAACAGCAAGCCACCCACCACCGCGCCACCTAAGTTGCCAATACCACCAAACACAGCAGCCACAAAAGCCTTTAGCCCCGGCATAAAGCCCATGGTGTACTGCACCGTACCGTAGTTAGCCGCCCACATGACGCCTGCAATCGCCGCCAAAACCGCACCGATGATGAAAGTCGCAGAAATCACAGTATCTGGGCGAACACCCATCAAACTGGCAACCCGTGGATTCTCTGCCGTTGCGCGCATCGCTCGGCCAAGGCGTGTGTGGTTGACCAAATACATCAGCGTCGCCAACGAAACCGCCGTCACACCCAAGATAAGCACCTGTGTCACCGTGATGACCGCCCCAGCAAACTCAATCGGCTCTGCAGGCAACAAGGTCGGGAATGGTTTAGGATTCGGTGTCCAGACGATGCGCGCCAAAGTTTGCAACAGCAAAGACATACCCATCGCCGTGATCAGTGGCGCCAGTTTTGGGCTGTTTCGCAAAGGTCGATACGCCGCTTTTTCAATCACATAGTTAAGCGTGGCTGCGACAAGGCATGCAATCAATGTTGCCAACAGCAAAATCAGCCAGCCTGGGAGGTTGGGGCTGGCATCTTTCATCAGCCCGATGATGGACCAGCTGGTGAGCGCACCTACCATCAGCACTTCGCCGTGAGCAAAGTTGATCAAGCCAATAATGCCGTACACCATGGTGTAACCCAAAGCGACCAAAGCATACATGCTGCCCAGCACCAGACCGTTGATGATCTGTTGTAGCAAGACTTCCATTTAATTACTCCAATATTTCTAATGTGACCCAAATGAGGGTGTGCCGCGAACTGTGCGCAATTGTATCTATAGCTTGCAAATTTGCAGCATAGAAAAGCGTGGGTTTACCCTTGTTTTCGGCCTGTAAGCCTTGCTAGTAACAAATAGCCCTATGCATTTAATGCATGATTAGTTTTGCTTATTGTTCAGTTTCCTCAATTCGCGCAGCTTATCTGCAATCTTGATTTCCAAACCGCGCTCTACAGGTTGATAAAACGAAGCATTTTCCATGCCATTTGGCATATATTGCTCGCCTGCCGCAAAACCGCCCTCTTCATCATGCGCATAACGGTAGCCTTTGCCATAGTCCAGCTCTTTCATCAGCTTGGTTGGCGCGTTGCGCAAATGCATGGGTACGGGTCGCGTGCCGTCTTTTTTGATGTGCGCTTTGACGGCGTTGAAAGCCTTGTAAACCGCGTTAGATTTGGGAGCCACCGCCAAATAAATGACGCATTGCGCCAAGGCCAATTCGCCTTCTGGTGAGCCCAGCCGCTCGTAGGTATTGGCAGCATCCAGCGCCATCGACAGCGCACGCGGGTCCGCCAGTCCAATGTCTTCACTGGCCATTCGCACCAACCGACGCGCCATGTAGCGCGGGTCTGCACCACCATCTAGCATGCGGACAAACCAATACAGCGACGCATCTGGGTCTGAGCCGCGCACGCTTTTGTGCAAAGCGCTGATGGTGTCGTAAAACTGCTCGCCGCCTTTGTCGTAACGGCGCATCCGCTCACCTAGCACTTGGGTGAGCCAAGCATCTGTGATCGTTGTTATTTTTTCTTTTTCAGCGGCGATGTAGAGGTTTTCAAGCGTGTTTAACAAGCGCCGTGCATCACCATCCGCATAAGCCACCAATTTATCAACCGCTATTTTATCTATAGCTATTGAGGCAACGAATACGCCGGCTAAAGCAATAATTTCCTCTAAATTGGCAGTAGAAAGCGATTGCAGCACGTAAACTGCGGCGCGGGACAGCAAAGCGGAATTGACTTCAAACGACGGATTCTCCGTCGTCGCGCCGATGAAGGTCAACAAACCACTTTCCACGTGCGGTAAAAACGCATCTTGCTGCGCTTTGTTAAACCGGTGCACCTCATCCACAAACACAATCGTCCGCCTGCCCTGCCCCTGCCAAATCAGCGCCTGCTCCACCGCCTCACGAATATCCTTCACACCACCCAAAGTCGCGCTGATGGTGATGAACTGCGCATCAAACGCATTCGCCATCAAGCGGGCTATGGTGGTTTTACCGACGCCAGGCGGCCCCCACAAAATGCAGCTGTGCGGCTGGCCAGACTCAAAAGCGATGCGCAGTGCCATGCCTTCGCCCAAGATATGCTGCTGCCCGATGACTTCAGACAGCGTTTTAGGCCGCATCCGCTCGGCTAGGGGCATGTGAGTGGGTTTGGGTTGGGTCATGTGGGGTATTTTAGGGCTTGGTAGACTTCAAAGCCCTACGACAACAAAGCATCCAACGGACTGGCCGTACCACCCGCCGCCACCTTGAGCACGTGGGTGTAGATCATCGTCGTCGACACATCCGAATGCCCCAGTAACTCCTGCACCGTGCGAATATCTGTGCCCGCTTGCAGCAAATGTGTGGCAAAACTGTGGCGCAGTGTGTGGACAGAAACGGGTTTGCAAATACCAGCCAGCGGCACCGCCTTTTTTAATGCCCTTTGCAGACGTTCTTCAAATAAGTGATGCCGCCGCTCAACCCCAGTGCGTGGGTCGATTGACAATGTAGGCGACGGAAACATCCAAAACCAACCCCACGTGTAGCCCACTTTCGGATATTTGGCCTCCAAAGCGTGCGGTGTTTCTACCCCTCCACGCTGCGCTTGGCGGTCTGCCTCCCACAGCGCACGCGCTGATAACATTTGCTGACGCAGTGCAGGCGCTAAACTGCGTGGCAACATTACCACCCTGTCTTTGCCGCCCTTCGCCTCGCGCACGATGATGGCAAGGCGGTCAAAATCCACATCTTTAACCCGCAACCGCATAGCCTCCATCAGCCGCATTCCAGTGCCATAAAGCAACCGCGCTGATAGCGCGGTAATGCCATCCATATTTGCCAGAACACCAGCCACCTCGTCTTTGGTCAAAACACTGGGAATGCGCGGTTTGGAAGTGGGGCGATTAATACCTTCCAGCCAAGGTAAATTGACACCTAAAACCTCGCGGTACAAAAACAACAAGGCACTCAACGCTTGGTTATGGGTTGATGTAGACACCCTGCGCTCAGTCGCCAACATCGTCAAAAACTGCTCAATCTCAAGTCCAGCCATGTCGCGCGGATGCCTCATCACACCGTTGCGCCCATGCCACCGCACAAAAAACTTGATCCAATGCAAGTAAGTCTTCTCCGTACTTAGGCTATAGTGCATGTACCGAATGCGTTCACGCACTTGGTCGAGAAGCCTGGTAGACTGTAAAATCGGACTGCGTGGTTTCATGGAGTTTTTATGCCTGTAAATATACACAGTATAGTCACTTGAAACGTAAGCTGCAAGCCATTCTCAGGAGATTTTGATGTCCAGATTAATACGCAAGCGCCAGATTATGTTGCAGCTTTTGCGGTATACATTACGTTAAATCGCATGAACCAATCACCCACGCCACCTCTAGTTGCCCCGCAGATGTGGAAGCTGTGGATTTCGATGGTTGGCCTCTTATTTGTGGGTG
>JAYUCJ010000173.1:0-23904 GCA_043740415.1 Polaromonas sp.
CTGCAAGAAACACTGGCGGCCAAGCTGGTGGAACTGTCGGGGTTAGAGAACGTATTTTTTTGCTCCACCGGTCTGGAGGCCAACGAGGCAGCGTTAAAACTTGCGCGCAAATTTGGCCATGACAAAGGCATTGAGCGTCCGGAAGTGGTGGTGTATGAAAAGGCGTTTCATGGCCGCAGCATTGCCACGCTAAGCGCTACTGGTAATCCTAAGGTGCAGGCGGGGTTTGGCCCGCTGGTGGAGGGTTTTATTCGCGTGCCGCTGAACGATATTGAAGCGATTAAAAAAGCCACTGCTGGCAACCCCAACGTGACCGCCGTGTTTTTTGAAGCGATTCAAGGTGAAGGCGGCGTGCACCCCATGAACGACCAATACCTGCGGGATGTGCGCAAGTTGTGCGACGAGCGCGACTGGTTGCTGATGATTGACGAAGTGCAGTGTGGCATGGGGCGCACGGGCAAATGGTTTGCGCACCAGTGGTCAGGCATCAAGCCTGATGTGATGCCGCTGGCCAAGGGCTTGGGCTCAGGCGTGCCGATTGGCGCGGTAGTGTGCGGGCCCAAGGCTGCGCATATCTTCAAGCCTGGCAACCATGGCACCACGTTCGGCGGCAACCCGCTGGCCATGCGGGCGGGGGTTGAGACTATTCGGATTTTGGAAGAAGACCAGATCATTGCCAACGCCGTCAACACGGGCGGGCATTTGCGGGCGGCGCTGGAGCGTGAGCTGTCTGGCCAAGCCGGTGTGGTCAACATTCGCGGCCGGGGTTTAATGCTGGGCATTGAGCTGGGCGTGCCGTGTGGCGAGCTGCTCAAGCAGGCGGCCGATGAGGGCTTGCTGATCAGCGTCACGGCTGATTCGGTCATTCGCCTCGTGCCGCCGCTCATCATGACCACGGCAGAGGCTGACCAGGTCGTCGCGATTTTGGTGCCACTTATCAAGCAGTTTTTGCACGACATGAAAACCGACACCAGTGCGCCAAAGGCATCGGTGATGAATGACTGATTCGATGAACAAACCGATCAAACACTTTTTGCAGTTCAGCGATTTAACCGCCGCTGAATACGCCTACCTTTTTGAGCGCACCGCGCTGATTAAAAAGAAATTCAAGGCCTACGAAAAGCACCAGCCACTGGTCGACCGAACGCTGGTGATGATTTTTGAAAAAGCCTCCACCCGCACGCGCGTCAGTTTTGAAGCCGGCATGTACCAGCTGGGCGGCACTGTTGTTAACCTCACCACCGAGGGCAGCCAGCTGGGCCGCGCCGAGCCGATTGAAGACAGCGCCAAAGTCATCAGCCGCATGGTCGATTTGGTGATGATTCGCACCTACGAGCAGACCAAAATCGAACGCTTTGCCGAGCATTCCCGCGTGCCCGTCATCAACGGCTTGACCAACGAGTTTCATCCCTGCCAAATTTTGGCGGATATCTTCACCTACATCGAGCACCGTGGTTCTATTGTGGGCAAAACCGTTGCCTGGGTGGGCGACGGTAACAACATGGCCAACACCTGGCTGCAAGCGAGTGAGATTTTGGGCTTCACCGTGCACGTCAGCACACCCAGCGGCTATGAAGTGGATCAGGACATTGCGGGGCTGCGTTCGTCAGACAGCTACAAAGTCTTCAAAGACCCGATGCAAGCCTGCGCGAGCGCAGATTTGGTCACCACCGACGTGTGGACCAGCATGGGCTATGAGGCTGAAAACGAAGCGCGTAAAACAGCGTTTGCGGATTGGTGTGTTGATGAAGACATGATGCGTACCGCCAAACCGGACGCCTTGTTCATGCACTGCCTGCCAGCGCACCGTGGTGAAGAAGTGGCAGCCGAAGTCATCGACGGACCGCAGTCTGTGGTGTGGGAAGAAGCCGAGAACCGCATGCACGTGCAAAAAGCGCTGATGGAGTATTTGCTGTTAGGGCAAATCATCTAATTCGCTGTCGCTCGACCCTGCCATGCGTGGTCGCGCCCGTATGGAAGGCATCGTGGTTTTTGACTACGCCCCCCGCTACCACTTGGCAATTGCTGAAATGGCTGGCTACCTGAAAGACGGCCGCATGAAGAGCAAAGAGGATGTGGTGGAGGGTCTGGATACCTTCCCAGAGACGCTGATCAACCTCTTCAATGGCAGCAACTTTGGTAAGCTGGTGTTGCAGGTGGCGGAGGATTAAAGTAGTTATCTACACTTTAGATAGGCCACGCCTGTCGTGATGCTTATCATCACCGCTTGTAGAAAATCATGGGGTACTCAGCACCGTATCCCATAAACCAACACCATCATTCACACGTTTAGACATACCTGTGTACTCCAAACTCGCGTCTTCATAGCGTTTGAATTTATACACCGCGTCATTCATCAGTCCATCATTAAACACACCCAAACTCACCAACAACTCAAAATCGCGTTGCCCCAAACCCGTTACTTTTTGGAACAAAGCTGGCTCTAATTTTGTAATCACATCTTTCAAACAGCGCTCGCGATAATCCGATAAATACATAAACACTGGCACGCGGGTGGCAAATTTAATCAGCTTGTCTTGAATCTGTTTGCGCAGAGACTTCATCTCTTTCTCTGTTTCATTTAATTCTTTTTTCTCTTTCGGGCTCAAATCTTCATCGCTGGCTTTTTCTTTCGCTTTTTTGACCGCGTCAGATTTGTTGATGATTGTTTCAATGTCTTGGTTCAGACTGCGAAAGCCTTCTATGCTCATCAGTGCTTTCATCGCGGCTTCACTGTTCATCAGCTTTTGCAATGTAGCGTTATCTACATTCACCAGCAAGGCACTTTCCCAGCGACGTGCCAGCAAAGTCGCCGTAGTGCCGCTCATCGCCATATCCAGAATACCTGCCGCATCAATTTGTTTCATGCTGCTGCCATCATAAGCAAGCACGGGTAAAAATTTGACAAATTCTGCTACTTTCGCCTCGGGGTTGCTCTCATCCACATTGAGCCGGCAACTGTAATCCGCAATCTGACGCAACGCACGGTCTGGTGCAAAGTCAAAAACATAACATTCATTTTTAACAATCAACTCGTTATTGGGGTCAGTCGCATCATGCCCACGAATCACCCACGGCGTTTGCACACGAAATGCCGCTTGAAAATATGTCTCAGGGCTTGTCACATTGCGCAGCATCAAAATTCCCGTCCACGGCGCAACTGACACCCCTGTGGTGAGCTTGCCGCAAGACAACGTAATAGACTTGGTATTTAAACCATTGCCCAGCGCACGCTGCACAGGTGGTAGTGCCGCCACACCAATGCCAGCCGCACTACCTGCGGCCACCACCACGGTGTAATCGTGATAAAACTTATTTTGTTTTTGTGCGATGAGGTTTGCCATGGCATGGCACGCAGCTACCGTGGGTAAAAACCAAAACGTATGCGACAAAGCATTGAGCAATCGCACATCCGCAAAGGGCATCGGCGGTTTTTCTGCACCAAGCTTCAAATTATCTATCGTGGTTTCTGACATCGCCCCACGGATTAAATCCAACCATTTTTGAACTTCATTGTCGTATTTGAATTTAGCGTCTCTGGCCTCACCCGTCGCCTTAAAAAACTCATTCAAATCAAATTCATCAAATTCACCTTTCAGTGCCACGTCACGTATGCTGGGCGGCAACTGATATGTAAGCATAACCATGCGCGGCAAAGCAGCATAAGGGTTTTTGCCTTGATTTTCTTCAGTCCATGCCGCTTTGGCGCGTTGTTCGTCCGAATACGTCCAGTTAAAAATCTGTTCCTCGATAAACTCCCCCGATGCAATCGCCCGAAACGGTGTGCCCGACAAATACAGATAATGCCCTGTGGTAATCGGCATATTGGCTTCATCAAAATAATCCACCTCGCCCAGCTCCGCCGCAACTGCCGTTTTGCTCTCGTCGCTGTGGTCAAACAACTCCTTGGCAGATTCGCGCCACGCGCCGTAGTGGTACTCATCAAATACCACGCAATCCCAGTTCGTGGTGTGTACCCATTCATTTTTAGCTTTGATGCCGCCCACATCGTTTTTGCCCAAATAGTCTTGAAATGAGCCAAAACACACTAGCGGGTTTTGTTTGTTTTTATTTGTGCTCGCCTGCTCAAACGTCAAATCCGTGTTGCGTGAAATAAATTGCCAGCCCGCAAAATCCACATGATTTGCCAAATCCTCCGCCCACGCATTGTGCACTGCGGGCTTAAAGGTCAAAATCAAAATTTTCTTCCAACCCTTTTGCTTCGCCAGTTGATACGTGGCAAAGGTTTTGCCAAAGCGCATTTTGGCATTCCACAAAAAATGTGGCGTACTGTCTGGGTTCTCCGCCCGGTAGCTGTCAAAATACTGAATGGCCTTGTCCACCGCCGCTGACTGCTCGGGGCGCATCCCAAAATTCAAGGTGCGCCTGTTTTCATTCAAACGCCCAGTTTTGACTTCCAGAATTGCCGCTTGCACCTCATCAACTGCGCATTTAAACCATTCACCATTGACACGTTCAACTTTGTTACGCGTCAACGCACGATGCACATGGTGGTCTTTAAAAAAGCTGCCATCGTCGCGCATCGCCACCTCATCAAGGCGCACGGTATAAGGCTGCGTGGGCAGTTGCGTTGGATAATGCTCCGCCATCCGCGCCGCAGTGGTACGCGAGGTAAAGCCAATTTTTAAACAATCAGGGAAATTCGTATCGGCATAAGCGTAAATGCGCGGGCTACTTGGGGCAGGGAAGAAATCCATACATCAACCTTCTGCTGTTTGCACATCCATCGGACGGATCATCGACTCAATAAATGCGATTTCGTCAAGGCTTAAACCGTATTTGGCGTAGAGTTTTTCGTCTGTCCATGATTGAGTGAAGTCTTGGATGGGTACATATTCATAAACCCCTTTGTATGCGCCTTGAGTAATTTTTTTCAATAACACCATAAACCTAAAAAACCTTGTTGACATATAAGACTGTGCATTCAAAGCACAAGTCTTTACTTCAAATGGGCCAACAACCAAATAGGTTTCTGTTGAACAGCTATTAACATCTCCAAAAAATGGTTTATTGATAATTTGATGTGGGTATTCTTCGCCAGCCCCATAAGCCTTGGTTATAAAAAGTTTAAACGCATCAACCCAGACTTTATTTTTTCTAATAAATTTTTCACTTATATAACCCAGCCCATTTCGTTCCCAACCGTAATAATAGAAATGCACAGACCCCTCAAAAGGCATTAGCTCAAATTTTGGTACAACTCTTCGATAGCTGTTTTCTTCTCTAACATCAAACCCAAATGGATCATTTCCACTCACTAAGTCTGAAAATATTTGCTCTTTAAATAATTGCACTTTTCTCAAAATTGGTATTGCTTCGTTGTATCGAATGAAAACATCGGCACCTTTTTCTAGCAAAGGGCGTATAGCCATTGATTTTTCATTTCCGTATGTATGAATTTCACAATCACCTCCATTGTCTCTATTCCACAAGAAATAACTAACGCCACCTTTAATTTCAACCCCGGGAAAACAGTCTGTAGCTTTCAAAAAGTCATGCACTACACGTATTTTGTTGTCATTCAGCATTTGGTCTCTAAACTCATCGAGACCCCTTCCTCCAGAAAACCAACGGCTTGGCGTAATCATTACCAAGTATCGCGGATTAAGTTTTTTTGCTTGCTCCACAAACATTTGATAAATAGGCATTGCGCTTGACCCAGTTCCTCCCCCATCACTCAACTGATACGGCGGATTGCCAATAATCACATCAAATTTCATATTTTTTACTCGTTCAATTTCTGCCTCACTCATATGGATGAATGAATAGGCATGGGTTTCTAAGGCTTCATCTCGGCTATACACCGCTTCGCTCGCGCTGCAGTAGGTGCATTTACCGTCTTTCCATGTGTGCTGTGTGCGCTCATAGCGGATATTGCCTTGCACGTCATCAAAGGCGGAGCAGATGGACAAATCACTGTTAGCGGTTTTGGCGCAGTACACGCTGCGTCGTGCGAGCAAGCTGGTGAGTTCGGTGATGGCGATGCCATGCACTTGCTGAGTGCAGATGTGGTTGATGCGGGTTTGCAGGTCGGGGATCTCTTGCGCCAAGCCTGTCGTTAAACGTTTGACAATTTCACGCAAGAACACGCCTGACTTGGTGACGGGGTCAAGGAATTTGGCGTTTTTATTCGTCCATAAATCCGCAGGCAACATATCGAGCATTTGATTGGCCAATTCTGGCGGGGTAAATACCTCGTCATTGGACAAATTCGCCAAGCAGGTGAGTACGTCAGGGTTGTAGTTGATGTGGCTGGCAAGCTTCAACGGCGTGGCTTGTGGGGTGAGTTCAGACACGTCCCACCTCCAAAAAATGGATGAGTGGGTAATCTTTTAGAGGCTCTGGAATATAGGCTTCCTCGCCCAAATCTGAAAACAAGGGCAAATCACGCTCGCTGGCTTTATCCACCAAGTGGGCATACACAAAATCGCGGCGTTTGAGCTGGCTGCCATTGACGGCAGACCATTCGCTAAAAACGATAGGTTTTGCAGGTTCGATGACTGTTTTGAGTGTCAGCGCATCGCCATGCAAAATATTGCAACTCAGAATAAATCGCACGCTGCGACGGCACTCATCTTTGCAGCTGGCTTTATACAGCCGCTTATAAACAGCATCAAAAATATCAAACAAACGCACTTGGCAAGCCGCGATGTTGTCCTCCAATATGTCGATGCCGTAAATGCTGGATACGACGATGACCGCGTAGCGCTCAAATTCAAATTGAGATGTTTTGTAGCGAGACTCGACCACAGCCAATTTGCGGCTGAGAATTTCCACCAAAAAATTGCCCGTGCCACAGGCTGGCTCTAAAAAGCGCGATTCAATCCGCTCGGTTTCATCCTTGACTAAATCAAGCATGGCGTTGACTTCACGCGAATGGGTGTACACCTCACCATGATCGGCAACGCGTTGTTTGGAGACGACTTGGGTTTGAGACATAACAGTAAACGAATGAACTCCATTAAATCCCTTTATAAGGGACAAAATTTGTCAACTGTAATGGATATTTAAGGCAATGCATGCAATTACGCTGCATTCATGGATGAAAAACGCGAATTTAGTGAAAGATTGCGCGCCGCGATGCAGGCGCAGCGGTTAGACATCAGCGCGTCTGTGTTGGAGCGGGAGTTCAATAAATATTGGCTGGGAACGCCTGTACGCAGGCAAACAGCCTGGAAATGGCTGAATGGCGAAAGCATTCCAACCCAAGACAAGCTGCAAGAGCTTGCCAAATGGCTCAAAGTAGAGCCTCAACACCTGCGTTACGGCGGGCGGGTGCTGGCGAACCTGCGGGTAGAGCAAAAGCGCTGGGACGAAGGCGCTGGCTACCTAGAGCGGGAGACTTTCGACACTTTCCTCAAGCTTCCAGCCCCTCAGCGCAAGGTCATCCGAGAAATCATACTCACCTTCGCCAAGGTACATTCCACGGAAATTTGACAGTATTTCAGTCAAATTTACTATGAATTTAATAGCTGCTTAGGCAATAAATACGCCGTCTAGTGTCATTTTTTATTATAATTACCTGTGAGCGGCGCTGAAATAAAACCTTCCGCTGACAGCGCATGTATCACGCCGCGCATGATGTAGTTGCTGTCAAACCCAATGGTGTACTGGCGTGCGTTGGCTTGCAGGGGTTGCAGCATCTTGCGCTCCACTAATTTCTTGATTTGATAAGTGCACTGGTTGGCATTCAAGCCAGGCATAAAACGGCTCAAATCAGCAGCCTTGACGACGCCCAGTTTCACGGTGGCATGCAGCACGGCCTCCTCTTGCTGGGTGATCAGCCCTCTGCTGCGTGTGTAGCTCAATGCAGGCAACAAAATCTTGGTCGTCAAATAGTCATACTGCGTCAGTTGGTCAACCTTTTTCAACTCCGTCAAAATACCATCCAGCACATAGCTGCACCACCGCTCAAGGTCAGCGGGTGTGCCACCATCAGCACATGACAGCATGTCATAGTATTTCTCACGGTCACTGCAAAACACAGCGGTTGGGTTTAACACCCGGCCGCCGGTTTTGACATTAAAACCATACTTGATCAGCAGTGCATAGGTCAGCAGCCGCACGACACGCCCATTGCCGTTGCTGAATGGGTGCACCCAGCCAAAACGATGGTGCGCCAAAGCCACCTTGATTAAGTCGTATTTCGGTGGGTCAGCTTGGTTAATGAAACTGACCAACTCTTGCATATAAGCAAGTACTTGCACTGACTCAGGGGGCAAGTGGGCTGATTGGGCGATGCGCACCTGCGTTGCTCGATACGCGCCTGGCGTGGCATCCCCCTCACGCACCAAACCGCCGACGGCCAGTGCATGCAACTCGCGCACGAAGTGCTCAGTCAGCGGTGTACCCGCTTCCATGGTCGACTCAATATAAGCCATCGCTTCTTCAATATTGGCAATTTCGCGCAAATGGTCGCTCGCTGTGGCTTCACCCAATAGTGAGCTTTCCACATAGTCTGCCAAGGTGGTGTGGTTGCCCTCAATACGAGCGGAGCCCAGGCTTTCCAACATGTGAAAAACATGCTTCAGCTGGAAAAAGATGGGCGCAGGCGTGGTGCCTGCCAGTTGCAAACGGCGCAAATGCTCCAGCTCGGTCAAAACATCGACCAACGGAGAGTCAAAAGATGGGTTTAACAGTGACAGTTCAAAATGATTAAATGTAGCCATGCCACTTGATTATCTGCATTTTAAGTTTCAAATAAGTACACTATAGTCTAAAAAATTAAATAAATACAGCTACTTGCAACAGTATTTACTTTTTACTATCTGGAATACAATGGCACAACTATCTGGAAAATGAGCGACCATCAAGTGTAAAAATCATCTTATATTCAAGCCTCTAGCGCCGCATAGATCAAGTTTCGGAACAGCGGACGGTAATAATCGCGCTGATTCGGGGCTTGGATCAACATCATGGCAAACATATCGAGTTTAGGATCGACAAAAAACGTCGTTCCCGCAATGCCACCCCAGTAATACACGCCAGCGGAGCCTGGCACCGTGCTGATGCCCGTTTCTTTGCGCACGGCAAAACCCAAGCCAAAACCATGGCCTGGCGGTAGTAACGTTACAGCGCTAGCGGCACTGATAGGCAAATTGCCCAAATGGTCAGCGGTCATGAAATCGACGGTATGGCTGCTGAGTAAGCGCACGCCGTCTAATTCGCCTTTGTTCAGCATGAACTGCAAAAACCGCGCGTAATCATGCGCGGTAGAAGCCAAACCACCGCCGCCTGATTCAAACTTTGGCGCATCTTGAATATTGATCAATTTGAGCTGAATGCCACCATCAGGGTCTTTGGTGAAAGGTTCTGCGATGCGATGGTGTTTGTCTGGCGATACGCTAAAAGCTGTTTCCAACATTTTTAGCGGCTTAAAAATCTGATCGAACAGAAAATTGCCCAAAGTTTGTCCGCTGATGATTTCAACCAATACCCCCAAAACATCCGTCGCACGGCTGTATTCCCACACCGTCCCTGGTTCGTACTGCAACGGTTGTGCTGCTAAGATTTTAGAGAATTCCGCATTGCTGGAATCTCGCAAACCCATACCAATTTTGGCAGCGCGGTAGGCTTTTTGTGCAGCAGAGTTGCCTAAGAATTCATAGGTTAAACCGGCAGTGTGACGCAGCAAGTCTTGCACCGTGGCCGGTTTGACCGCCACGTAGTTCACCTCTCCATTCGCTTCTACTGCAAGTTGCTGCTTGGCGTATTCAGGCAAATACTTGCCCACAGGGTCGCTCAACAGCAACTTACCCTGCTCCATCAACATCATGATGGCAACCGAAACAATCGGCTTGGTCATGGAATAAATTCGAAATATCGAATCTAAAGCCATAGCCGTACCATCACTAGGATTTTGTTGCCCCAAACTTTCAAACAACTCGACTTTGCCATGACGTGACAAGATCACCACGGCACCAGGCAAACGGCCACTGTCAATTTCAGATTTCAAGATCGCCAATAAACGGGTTTTACGGTCAGCGTGCATAAACTATCTCCACATTTATTGAGTTTTTAAATTGATTTCAAGCAAAGCGCGCACGCGCTAAAGCAGCACCTTGCGCCAAGGCTTCAAGTTTCTTGATGGCCACTTCGCGGCTCATGGGTGCTAGTCCGCAATTGGTGCATGGGAACAATTTATTTTTAGGTACAAATTGCAATGCGCGGCCAATGGTGTCTGCAATTTGCTCTGGGGTTTCAATCTCGTCACTCGCCACATCAATCACGCCCACCATCACATCTTTGCCTTCCAGCAAAGCCATCAAATGCGCTGGCACATGTGAGTTGTAGCTTTCTAAGCTAACTTGTTTGATGCTGCTTTTTGCCAAGACCGGCAATACCAATTCATATTGGTTCCACTCATCGCCCAGCGTTTTTTTCCAATCGTCATTGGCCTTGATACCGTAGCCGTAGCAAATGTGAACTGCCGTCGTGCAGGTCAAACCAGCAGCGGCGCGCTCGACAGCGGCAACGCCCCAATCAGCGGCGTCTTGCATGTAGACGTTAAAAGCGGGCTCATCAAACTGAATAATATCGACGCCCTGTGCCTGCAGCGCACGCGCTTCTTGGTTCAACAAATCAGCAAATGCCATGGCCATTTTGACTTTGTCGCCGTAAAATTTATCGGCAACTGTATCAACTATCGTCATCGGGCCAGGCAAAGTGAATTTGATTTTTTTCTTGGTGTGTGCTCGCAAAATACCAGCTTCAACCTCATGCACGCGACCTTTGAGCTTGAGCGCTGATACCACTTGCGGCACTTGCGCGTCGTAGCGGTTGTTGCGAATGCCCATGGTCACTTTGTGCTCAAAATCAATGCCTTCGACTTGCTCTAAAAAACCATGTACAAAGTGCTGACGCGATTGCTCGCCGTCGCCAATGATGTCCAAACCCGCATCTTCCTGCGCTTTGATCCATAAAAGTGTTGCATCAACCTTGGCCTGCGCCAGTTCTGCACCTTCAGCTTTCCACTGTGGCCAGAGTTTTTGTGTCTCAGAGAGCCAAGACGGTTTTGGCAAGCTGCCAGCGATGACGGTTTCAAACATGTTCAATCCTTTAAGTTTGTTTTGATTTCTTTGTATTTCTATCGATTTCTCGTAACCCCAAATTTACACTACAATTTGCACCGCAGGAGAGAGAATAGTCTAACTATTCCACCGAAGGCGCAAACTCCCATGAACGCTCAGGTATCCATAAAATTGACCTACGTCAATTTTGGGTGATGTACTGCACCTTTTTAACGCCGTCTGGAGAGCCAGGTAACACGAACACACCATTGTGCTCACGTTGCTTGCACCGAAGGAGCAAACAGATCGCCAACTGGCAATCTGTGAATCTCTCAGGTACCAAGGACAGGGGGAGCGGCAAAGTAGCTAGCGTAAATTGATATGCAAAGTGCTATATTATTTATAGCTACGTTGACATGAAATACGCCTGCTACAGCTTAAAAAGGCATAAAAATGCGTGTACTCATCCTTGGTAGCGGCTTGCTTGGCGTTAGCTCAGCTTATTATCTTTCTCAACTCGGCCATGAGGTCACCGTCATAGACCGGCAGGCCTCGCCCGCTGCGGAAACCAGTTTTGCCAATGGTGGCCAAATCTCTGTGAGCCATGCTGAGCCCTGGGCCAATCCGAGCGCGCCACTCAAAGTTTTGCAGTGGTTGGGCAAAGAAGATGCGCCTTTGCTGTTCAGAATCCGCGCTGATATGCGCCAGTGGCTCTGGGGATTGCAGTTTTTACGGGAATGCACGCCTGCCCGCACCAGCCATAACATCAAGCAAATTGTACGTTTGGGCACTTACAGCCGCGACATGTTGCAAGCATTGCGGCGCGATACGGGTTTGAGCTATGCCCAACGCACGCAGGGAATTTTGCATTTCTACACCACTCAAAAAGAATTTGATGGTGCGCTTAAACCCGCGGAGTTGATGCGTCAATTGGGTTGCGAGCGACAAGTCATTTCTGCTGACGAAGCGGTACGGCTTGAGCCTGCATTGCAACACATTCGCCCGCAACTCGCAGGAGCAACCTACACCGCAGAAGACGAATCTGGTGATGCGAACATGTTTGCGCGTGAGCTGGTTAAATTGTGCCAAAACGCAGGTGTCAAATTCCTCATGAGCCATACCGTCACCGCACTGCGCGAAGCTGGCGGCGCTATTGACCATGTGGAAGCGACTGACAGCGAAGGCCGGTTTCAACGTGTGCGGGCCGATGCGTACGTGATGGCGATGGGTTCCATGAGCCCGATCTATGCAGCGCCACTGGGTATAAATTTGCCAATCTACCCCGCCAAGGGTTACTCGGTCACCATGCCTGTAGTTGACGCGTCCAAAGCGTACCAAGTGTCTCTCACTGATGATGAGTATAAATTGGTGTTCTCGCGCTACACCACAGAATCGGGCGACAGAATGCGCATTGCAGGGACGGCGGAACTCAATGGCTACGACAGGTACTTGAACCGCGTGCGCTGCGAGGCGATTGTGAAACGCGTCGAGCAACTCTTTCCAGGTGCGGGTGATGCCACGCAAGCGCAGTTTTGGACGGGTTTACGACCCGCTACGCCGTCAAATGTGCCTTTGATCGGCAAAACCAAACTGAGCAATTTTTACCTCAACACAGGGCATGGCACGCTGGGCTGGACGCATGCTTGCGGATCGGGCAAGTCGATTGCGCGCATCATCAGCGGTTTGGCGCCTGAGGTTGATTTTGAGTTTCAAAAATAGAAGTTGTAAATCTTAAGTTTTTTTCTCAGCTTCTTGCAGCAGCCGCCACATCACTTTGCCACTGCCGCTTTTCGGCAGTGCATCGACGAATTGCACTGAACGCGGCATTTTGTAAACCGCCATATTGTCACGACACCAGTCAATGATCTCTTGCTCGGTCGTTGCTTTGTGTGTGGCACGTAAAACAACGACCGCTTTGACTGATTCACCGCGATACGTGTCTTGTGTGCTGATGATGCAGGCTTCTTGGATTGCAGGGTGTCTAAACATCAAGGCTTCCACTTCTGCCGGCCAGACCTTGAAGCCGCTGGCGTTGATCATGCGCTTGAGCCTGTCGGTGATGAAAAAATAGCCATCTTCGTCAATGCGACCCAAATCTCCTGATCGGAAAAAGCTTTTGCCATCCTTCTCAATAAAGGCCGTTTTCGTCGCATCAGATCGTTTCCAATAACCAGAAAATATTTGCGGACCATGCATGATGATTTCACCTGGCTCGCCTTGTGGCATCTCCTCCAAAGTATCAGGATTGATCACACGCGCATCAACCCCCATGAACGCGATGCCTAAACACTGCTGTTTGGGCGCATCAGGCGGGTTGCTGTGTGACGGTGCGGCAGTTTCCGTCAAACCGTAACCTTCGACATACTGCAAGCCAAATTGTTCAAACAAACGCTGCGCCACGGCTTGCGGCATAGCTGCACCCCCGCCACCGATGTGAACCAGGCTGTTTAAGTCATATTTTTCAAAATTCGGGCTTCCCAGCAGATCAATCACCATGGTGGGGATATTTGTCCAATGGGTCACTTGGTAGCGTGAAATCAAACGACCCGCCAAATCTCGGTCCCATCGCGGCATCAAAATCATAGTCGCACCAATGTAAATCGCGCTGTGCATCACACTCACCATACCGGTGATATGAAACATCGGAACAACGACCAGGCACACGCTTTCAGCAGAACCATTGCCCCATAAATTGCTAGCAACGGCGTTGTGCATGATGCTGCCTTGCGTGTGCATGCAGCCTTTGGGCAAGCCCGTGGTGCCGCTGGTATAAGGCAAGATGGCTAAGTCGGCGGGTTTGACCGTCAGCTCTGGCGGTATGTCTTTACATGCGACAGCTTCGCACCAATCGTGTACCGTTACGCCATCCGAGCTGGGCAGTGGATGTCGCGTCAACAGCCAATCGCGCCAAGCAGCAGGGGGTGCATCTTCGCCATCGACACTCGCTTCAAATGCGTCCGTAAATTGTGTGACGATGAGGTGGTTTAACCTTTGATCAGGTGCCAAAGCATGGTTTGCAAGTACCAACTCGGCCGCTAAATCACCCGTCGTGATGGCGACTTTCGCGTCCGGGTCGGTGATGTAGTGTTTCAACTCTTCAGCGCGGTTCATCGGGTTCACCGGAACCACGACCGCATTGGCTCGCAGAATTGCCCAGTGCGCAATGATGAGTTGCGGGCAGTTTTGCATATTCAGCACCACCCTGTCGCCTTTTTTGACACCTATCCGGTATAAATAGGCAGCTAATTGCTCTGCTTTTTGTAGCAGTTCTGCATACGTAATGGTTGTCCCAAAAAACTCCAGGGCCGATTTGTTGGGATAGCGTTTGGCATTGATCGCCAAGTTTTCCCACAAAGGTGTTTGTGGCGGTGTGATTGTTCGTGGTACGCGTTTTGGCCAAAATTTATTCTTTGTCAACATATTGCCTCTTTTTGCTTTTAGACGTTGAGCACAGCATAAACCCAATAAATCATCTTTCAGCGATTCATGCGACTGACTTAACCAGATTTCGTCACCTTAGTGACGCAACGTAGGCACGTTAATTGCCTGCAATTACTTCGTTATGATGATAGACAGATTTGGAGATCGATGAAACATTTATTAAATTTGCTCGCTGCGATAGCGCTCTTGGTTTGGGGCACACATTTGGCGCGCACCGGGATTTTGCGCGTGTTTGGTGCAAATCTTAGACGCTTCTTGGCGCAGGCAACAGGTAACCGGGCTACGGCGGCACTGGCAGGCGTTGGCGTGACAGCGGTGGTGCAGTCCAGCACGGCGACAGCGCTGATCGTCTCTGCATTTGTGGGTCAAGGCTTGGTGACGCTGACTGCGGCACTTGCCGTCATGCTAGGCGCAGACGTGGGCACCAGCTTGATGGCGGTTGTGTTTCATTTCGACCTGAGTTGGATGTCGCCCTTGTTTATATTCGTCGGCGTGTTGCTATTTTTAGCTAAGAAAAACACCAATATTGGGAGAACAGGACGCATATTGATTGGTCTTGGATTGATGCTGCTTGCGCTGAGTTTGATCAGCGAGTCTACCCGCATACTCACGCAATCACCCGTCGTCCAACTGGCTTTGAAATCACTTAGCAGCGACTTGTTGTTAGAGGTCAGCGTTGGCGCCATCATCGCATGCTTGGCTTACTCTAGCTTGGCAACCGTGTTGTTGGTTGCGACTTTGGCTGCTTCTCAGGTTATCCCTATGGAGGTAGCTTTTGGTTTGGTTCTTGGCGCCAACTTAGGCAGCGGCTTGCTGGCGGTGTTCACCACACTTAATGCGGCGGTGACTGTACGGCAAGTACCACTGGGTAATTTGCTCTTCAAAGTGCTGGGCATTTTGGCTGTTGCACCTTTCATGATGTTATGGCTAAAGTACACCAGCACTTTTGTTACCAGTGCTGCAACGCAAGTTGTCATTTTTCATATGGCATTCAACGTTTTGGTCGCCTTGGTATTTATCGGTTTCACCGGGATAATGGCGCGCCGGCTTGAAAAACTATTACCCCCAACCGTAGACAACGCACTTTCACGTCCGCGCCATCTGGACCCATCGGCATTATCTACGCCATCATTAGCCATTTCATGTGCAGTTCGCGAAGCTTTGCACCAAGCCGATGTTGTTGAAACCATGCTGCGCGGCACACTCACTGTCATCAAAAACGACGACATTGACTTAGCAGAAAACTTGCGAAGCTTGGACGACACGGTTGACGAGTTGTATTCCGCCATCAAATACTATCTCACCAAAATATCGCGTGAAGCCCTGGCAGAAAACGAAAGTCGACGCTGGACGGACATTATCAGCTTCACCATCAACATGGAACAGATTGGCGACATTATTGAACGTGTTCTTTTGGACGTAGAGGACAAAAAAATCAAGCGTGGTCGTAATTTTTCAGATGCTGGAATGGCTGAGATTTGTGAGTTGCACGCGCGGCTGGTGGAAAATTTGCGTCTTAGTATGAGTGTTTTTCTCAACGGCGATGTACGCGATGCTCAGCGTCTTCTTGAAGAAAAAGCCCGCTTTCGTGACTTAGAGCGCGCCTATTCTGAGACGCACTTAGAGCGACTGGCAGACAACACCATACAGAGCATTGAAACCAGCGGCCTGCATCTAGACTTAATCAGTGAGCTGAAACGCATCAATTCCCACATATGCTCCATTGCTTACCCGATATTAGACTCTGCTGGTGCGCTGAGTCCCTCACGCTTACGTCAAGGCAATTTACTCGTTGCAACTGAACCCGCAAAATGAAAGCAGATAAATGGAATTTTTAAAAAAACTGATTTTCTTTTTTGTTATACTATTAATAGCATCTCAGTCATATAGTGCATCGGCTTATCCTGAAAAACCTATAAAAATAGTGATTGGATTTCCAGCGGGTGGACCGCTTGACCAGCATGCACGACTGCTTGTGGACAAACTTCAAACGATTCTTGGCCAACCCGTTTTGGTGGATTACAAGCCCGGTGCAGGTGGCAGTGTGGGCGCAGAAAGCGTGGCCAAATCGCCAGCTGATGGTTACACATTGATGTTAGCGAATACAGGTGTCAGCGTCATCAATGGCGCCCTATACAGCAAATTGCCTTACAACACGATGCGTGATTTTGTCCCGATAGCACGCACAGCGCAACAACCGTTGGTATTGTTGGTAAACAACGCTGTTCCAGCAAAAACATTGCATGAATTCATTGCATACACTCGCAAGAATCCTGGAAAGATCAACTATGGATCCGCTGGCAACGGTGGCATTTCGCACATCGTGCCCGAAATGTTCAAAACTGCTACTGGCCTATTCATGGTGCACATTCCCTACCGCGGTAGCGCGCCTGCTTTTACCGACTTGATGGGTGGCCAAGTTCAGTTCATGGCGGAATCCATCCCCCAAGCTGCTAATTACCACAAGCAAGGCAAAGTACGTGCATTGGCGGTGACCAGCAAAGAGCGCAACCCAGCTCTCCCCGATATTCCAACCGTGATCGAATCGGGCATCAAAGGTTTTGAAGTTGTCGGTTTTTACGGCTTTTTAGCGCCTGCTGGTACGCCAAAGGAAGTAGTCGCAAAATTAAGCGATGCATTTAAACAAATCATGACCAACCCAGAAGTACTCAGCCGCATGGTGACGCAAGGCGCTGACCCTGCGTATATGGGCAGTGATGAGTTTGGACAATTTTTAGCGCTGCAAACGCCATTGTGGGCAAAGGCCGTGGCAGCATCAGGTGCAAAATTAGATTAAACTTTTATAATCAATTTTTACACCAACATTGGCATGACTGAAAACTCTCTCGTTTATGTAGGCGACCCCATGTGCTCGTGGTGTTATGGCTTTGGTGTGCCTTTGCACCAACTCCTGGAACAACTGCCTGGTGTGCCGCTGGCTGTGGTGCTAGGTGGGCTGCGCGCTTACAACCAAGAAGTCATGCCCGATGCGCTGAAATCGACACTGCATCACCACTGGAGTGAAGTAACCAAACGCTCAGGCAAACCCTTCGGCACAGGCCAGTTTGACCGTGATGGCTATATTTACGACACCGAGCCCGCTTGCCGCGCCGTCGTCACCATCCGCACCCATGCCGCTGAACATACGCTGGCGATGTACCACGCCATCCAGCATGCGTTTTACGCGGAAGGACGTGACATCACGCAAACATCTGTACTGGCAGACATTTGGCAAGCGTTAGTTGATTCAAAAACAACAGGTGATGTCGATTTTTCGAGAGGCACGTTTATTGACGCCTTTGAAAGCGACACTATCAAAACGCAAACGCGCAACGACTTCGCCATGGTGCAGCAATGGGGCATTCGCGGCTTTCCCGCTTTGATCGCTGTCGTCAATGGTGAAGCACAACTGGTGGCGAACGGGTACATGGAAGCGGATGAGATGCTGCAACGCATACAACAAGTATTCGCTTCGGCTGGAAATTAATGTCAGCCCACCACGACCACGGCAGCCCAGAAGCTGCAAAAGACCCCAAATACCGCAAGATTTTGTGGTTCGCGCTCATCGTTAATGCTGCCATGTTTGCCATTGAGCTGGGCGCAGGCTTTCGCTCAGGGTCTGTGTCTTTGCTGGCCGATGCGATTGATTTTTTGGGTGATGCGGCCAATTACGGCGTGTCATTGGCTGTGCTGACGATGGCCATGGCTTGGCGCTCCAAGGCGGCCTTGCTCAAAGGCGCTTGTATGTTGGGCTTTGGTGTGTTCGTTTTGGCGCGCGCCATCTGGGTCGCCCAAACTGGCACCGTACCCGAAGCAGGAACCATGGGTGCGATTGGATTTTTGGCATTGACGGCCAACGTCACCGTCGCCCTGCTGTTGTACAACTACCGCACGGGAGATGCCAATATGCGCAGCGTCTGGCTGTGTTCGCGCAACGATGCATTTGGTAACATCGCAGTCATGCTAGCTGCTGTGGGGGTGTTTGGGACGGGCTCAGCCTGGCCAGATCTGTTTGTCGCCGTTGGCATGGCTGGTTTGGCAATTTGGGGCGGCTGGTCTGTCATTCAGCATGCCAGATTTGAACTTTCTCAGATTTAACCTATCATAGGCTGATGCGTCGTTTTATTTTCATCCTCATGATCGCCCTGCTGCCCCTGCGCGGGTGGATGGGCGAGGCTATGGCGACTGAAATGGCAGCTATTAATTTTATAGCAACTCAGGCAATGAATACGCCGGCTGCTGTCGATTTTCCTGTTGAAAATAGCAAGTCTGACTGTGAGATGCATAAAAACAAAACGACAGTTAAAGCTTCCTGCACCCATTGCCAAGCATGCCATGCCACGGGCCTGGTAAGTACTGTTCAAATAACCAGCTTCGATAAAGTGCACTACGCACAACCATTGGCTCAAGCTAGCCAATTTGCCAGCGCAAGCATCGCGCACAGCCAAAAACCACCGATTTTGTAGCCTCCCCACCCAAACTCCGTCTGTACCTTGGCTTTTGTAAGTCAGGCATTGCATGGAGTCTTGGGTTTAGTCATTTTTGGCTCGCTTTTACCGTCTTAGAGCTATGGCCAAACGTCTAAATTCTTCGGAGATTACGTTTTGAAAACCTTATTTTTTACACCATTTGCCGCAACTTTCGTAGCTGCAACATGCTTGCTTTCAAGCACAGCCATAGCGCAGAGCCGCGACAGCTACACATCGCCCATCGCAGATTACCAAAAATTTATCGACGAAAAAGTGCTGGACTGGAAAGCGGCGAATGACAAAGTCGCTGAAATTGGCGGTTGGCGCGCATATGCCAAAGAAGCGCAGGCTAACGCTGCACTCGCGAGTTCAACACAAGCCGCCGCTTCCAACGCAGTTGTTCTTAACGCAGAGAAAATCGCTAAAGCACCTGTACCCGTACGCATGGCTTGGCTGCACGCCGTGGCCAAACAAGAGCAATTGGTCTATGCAAAACAGGCACATACTTCTGCCCAAGCCAGCAGCGAACTTGCTAGGCGCATGCGCAGCGTGGGCAACTTTACCCGCTTGCAGCAAGCCCACCAGCACGCCATGTATGCCGAGGCGGCAACTATGCTGCTAACGAGCACGCAGGAAGCGGCGCAAGCGCGTGAGGCCTTGATTCGAACTATGGGCTTGAACGATGCAAAAGCGAATGCGTTGGCCTTGCCTTCCCGATTACCTGAGCTACCAACATCACCCATCCCTGAAACGGCACTGAAACGCATGGTCCGCATGTCGGAAACGCAAATGTTTGCATCTGAAGCGCCTTCAGAATTGCGCAGCAGCTACACCGCCTACCGTAACGCTTATGACCTAGCCAAGCACTACCGTGACGAAGTATTGCCACTTCAAAAAATCATCGCTGAGGAAGCCACCTTGCGCTACAACGGTATGTTCATCGGAGTCTTTGAACTCTTAGCTGAAAACCGTGAGCAAACAAAAATGGTGATTTCTTCGATTGCGGCTACACAGGCTTTTTGGCAGGCTGATGCCGCCTTTCAAGATACGTTGCAAACACAGCTAAACGCCGCTTCTGAACACCCATCAGTTGAGTAAAAAAACAACCATCATGAAACAATATACAAAATCAGAACCTACGTCGGCAGTGGACACTTCTGCTGACCACTCTCGCCGCAATTTTTTAGGCGGCGCAGGCATGATCGCCGCCGCCGTCACAGCAGCCAGCGTCAGCAAAGTCGCCCTTGCAGCCATCCCAGAGCCGATGCTGCAGACCAAACCAGACACCATGCCCCCGCTCGTTCCACAAACCGGTCGTCCCTACAACCCCGTCGTTACGCTGAATGGCTGGACGCTGCCATGGCGCATGAACCAAGGGGTGAAAGAATTTCACCTCGTTGCCGAACCTGTGGTGCGCGAGATGGCACCGGGTTTCAAGGCGCACCTGTGGGGCTACAACGGCCAGTCGCCCGGCCCAACGATTGAGGTGGTGGAAGGCGACCGCGTGCGCATCTACGTCACCAACAAACTGCCCGAACACACCAGCGTGCACTGGCACGGCCAGCGCTTGCCCAACGGCATGGATGGTGTTTCAGGGCTTACCCAAAAATCGATCCAACCCGGAAAAACATTTGTCTACGAGTTCGTAGCACGTCGCCCTGGCACCTTTATGTACCACCCGCACGCAGATGAAATGACGCAAATGGCAATGGGCATGATGGGGTTTTGGGTCACCCACCCCAAATTGGACAAGGGGACCAAGCACCCGAACATCAGCGAAGTGGATAGAGATTTTTGCTTCCTGCTTAGCTCGTACGACATTGATCCGGGCGCGTACACCCCCAAGATCATGACGATGGTTGATTTCAACTTATGGACCTGGAACAGCCGCATCTTCCCAGGCATTGACTCATTGAATGTCCGTAAAAACGACAACGTGCGTATCCGCGTGGGTAACCTGACGATGACAAACCACCCGATTCACCTCCACGGCCACGAGTTTGAAGTCACCGGCACCGACGGCGGCCCCGTGCCCAAAAGCACGCGTTGGCCAGAAGTGACGACAGACGTGGCGGTGGGACAAATGCGGCAGTTTGAGTTTTTGGCGGATGAAGAAGGCGACTGGGCTTTCCATTGCCATAAATCGCACCACACCATGAACGCCATGGGGCATGACGTGCCCACCATGATTGGGGTCGATCACCGCCAAGTGGTTAAGAAAGTTACCAACTTAATCCCTGACTACATGGTGATGGGCGAGCGCGGCATGGCGGACATGGCTGAAATGACCATGGAAATACCCCACAACACCGCGCCCATGATGACCGGCGAAGGCCCATTTGGCGGCGTCGAGATGGGTGGCATGTTCAGCGTCGTCAAAGTGCGCAAAGACCAAAAACCGGGTGACTACAGCAACCCGGGCTGGTACAAGCACCCAGAGGGAACGGTTGCCTTCGAGGTCAACGGACCCGTGGCTGACCCGTTGAGGTTTAAAGCGGAAGGTAAATCTTCTATGCCGTTGATGCAAAAGAAACAAGCTGAGGTGGAAGTTCAGATTCGCAAACCGACGATGGAAGGGATGAAACATTGATAACGATTTAAATCATTTTTTCTTTATATTTACCAATTTTTCACTATTATTTTCATAGCTACTAAGGCAATAAATACGCCGGCTATATTCATTTTTTAACTGTTTTTATTATTTTTAAAGGTCAACATGAAATTTAACCAAATTATCGCAACATTCGCTGTTTCTTTCCTCGCTACTGCGGCCATGGCAGCTGGCAGCCATGGCGGTGGGCATGATGACACGGCTGTTGGCAAACCAGGCGTCGCATCAAAAGTCACACGCACAGTCAACGTTGATATGCGCGACGACATGAAATTTCACACCGATATTTTTGACGTCAAACAAGGTGAAACCATCCGCTTCGTCGCCAAAAACTCAGGCAAAGTGAAGCACGAGATGGTGTTGGGTACAGCCAAAGATCTCAAAGACCACTACGAAGTGATGAAGAAAAATCCGGAAATGGAGCATGCCGATGCCAATATGGTCACGGTTGCGCCGGGTAAAACCGGTGAGATCATTTGGCAGTTCACCAAAGCGGGAAAAATTGATTTCGCTTGCTTGCAGCCTGGTCACTATGACGCAGGTATGAAGGGCGCTGTTAACGTAGCCAAACGTTAACTGATTAGACAATCTAGGAGTAGTACCGAATGAAACATCACCTTATTCACAAGGCATCTCGCAGATCGGTGCTACGCCTAGCAGTGGCTGGTTTGGGCGCGGTTAGCTTAGGCACAGCTTCTGTCGCTTATGCTGCGGCAGAAACGATAACTGTTTGGAAAACCCCAACCTGCGGCTGCTGTAAGGCATGGGTAGCCCATTTACGGAAAAATGGCTTTGACGTTGTGACAAACGATGTGGATGACACAACCGCAATCCGTAAAAAGTTGGGATTCCCAGAGCAGTTTGGGTCTTGCCATACGGCAAAGCTGGGTGAATATGTCATTGAAGGCCATGTGCCTGCAGAAGATATTCGCAAACTGTTGCAGGACAAACCAAAAGCCCGTGGTCTGGCTGTACCCAACATGCCGCTTGGTTCGCCCGGCATGGAGGGAATCGGCACTTACGCGGGAGTCCGACAGGCCTACGACGTACTTTTAGTCTTAAACGACGGGAGTTCACGGGTTTTCAAATCTTATTCGGCTATTCCGCCAGTCAAGACTTAACGACTGTTTTCGTTCAATCCATCTTAACTTTTACTTTTACTTTTACTTTTACTTTTTAAACTCAAAGGAAAAACCATGAAAAAAATCACATCACTCACCATTTCTGCAGCATTGCTTTACGGTGCATCGATCAGCCATGCGGCCTCTCATGCAACTGCGCCAGTCATGGATGCCAAAAAAGAAGTAGCAGCAAGCGCTACTTTACCCATGGCTGAGGCTGAAATCCGGAAAATTGACCTAGAAAACAAAAAAGTCACGCTCAAACACGGCGAGATTAAAAACCTCGACATGCCTGGCATGACCATGGTGTTTCAAGTCAAAGACGCGACTATGCTTGAAAAAGTCAAAGCTGGCGACAAAGTTAAATTTACCGCAGACAAAGTCAATGGTGCATTTACGGTAATGACCATCGAATTGGCGAAGTAAATCCATAAAAATTTACTACAAATATAATAGCATCTTAGGCAATAAATACGCCAGCTAGAGGCTATTTAGCATATATTTTGCGCACCCAACCACGCTAACACCAACAACTTCCAGTCTGGCCGCCGGGGTTGCGATTGACACAGCCTGAATGATTGCGTCACGACGTCAATGACAGAAATACTTAATGCAGCGCCTTAAAGCGCATACGCTTCGGTTTCGCACCCTCTTCACCCAAACGGCGCTTCTTGTCGGCTTCGTACTCTTGGTAGTTGCCGTTGTAGAAGACCCATTGGCTGTCGCCTTCGCAGGCCAGAATGTGGGTGGCGATGCGGTCCAGGAACCAGCGATCGTGGGAGATCACCAGCGCCGCGCCGGGGAAATTCAAAATTGCTTCTTCCAGGGCGCGCAGTGTTTCTACGTCGAGATCGTTGGTCGGTTCGTCCAGCAGCAACACGTTGCCGCCTTCGCGCAGGAGCTTCGCCAGGTGCAAGCGATTGCGTTCACCGCCCGACAAGTTGCCGACCAGCTTCTGTTGATCGGTACCCTTGAAATTGAAGCGCCCGACGTAGGCGCGGGACGGCACTTCGTAATGACCGATCTTGATGATGTCCTGCTTTTGCGAGACTTCTTCCCAGACGGTTTTTTTCGGGTCGAGGGTTTCGCGAAATTGTTCGACGTATGCCAGTTGCACCGTCTCGCCGACGTCGATCTTGCCGCTGTCCGGCGCCTCCAACCCGGCCAGCATTCGAAACAACGTGGTCTTGCCCGCGCCGTTACCGCCAATGATGCCGACGATCGCGCCTTTG
>JAYUCJ010000174.1:0-1261 GCA_043740415.1 Polaromonas sp.
TACTCTATTAATAACGTTTCTTGAGGGATTTGGTGGACGTAGTTTATGCAAAAATGCTAGTGTTTACGCGGGGTGTGGGGGTTTTGCAGGGGCGACTAATAATGTGATGATTTATATCGTCTATGTCCATAGCTGTATTTTATCTGAATTTATTTAAGTGCGACCCTGCACGTGGGGGGGCAGACCGTGGGGGCGAACTACGTGTTTTGAGGGGGAAATCTTGAAAACAGGTAAAATAGAGGTTAAATTGGCATCTAGCCGGCGTATTTGTTGCCTAGGCCGCTATTAAAAACATAGCAAAATCAGTATCTTTCAGTATCTTTCAGTATTTTTGAAATCATTTAGGAATTTTCGAGCATGAAATGCGGAATTGTGGGCTTGCCCAACGTCGGTAAATCGACCCTGTTTAACGCCTTGACCAAGGCCGGCATCGCCGCTGAAAACTACCCGTTTTGCACTATCGAGCCGAACGTCGGCGTTGTCGAAGTGCCAGACCCGCGCCTGCAAAAGCTGGCCGCCATCATCACGCCTGAGCGCATCGTCCCCGCCATTGTGGAGTTTGTCGATATCGCCGGTTTGGTCGCAGGTGCCAGCACCGGTGAAGGCCTCGGCAACAAGTTCTTGGAGCACATCCGCCAAACCGACGCCACCATCAATGTGGTGCGCTGTTTTGAGGACGACAACGTCATCCACGTCGCTGGCAAGGTCGACCCGATTGACGACATCGAGGTGATCCAGACCGAGCTGTGCCTGGCCGATTTGACGGCGGTTGAAAAAGGCTTGCATAGGGTCAGCAAATTAGCACGTTCGGGCGACAAAGAATCGGCCAAACTCGTGCTTATTTTGGAAAAATGCCAAGCAGCGTTGAACGACACCAAGCCCGTGCGAACGATCGATTTCAGCAAAGAAGAGCACGTGCTGTTGAAGCCGTTCTTCCTCATCACCGCCAAACCCGCCATGTTTGTGGCCAACGTGGCGGAAGACGGCTTCAAAAACAACCCCATGCTGGACAGGTTGACCGCCTACGCCACCGCGCAAAACGCGCCTGTGGTGGCCATCAGCGCCAAAATGGAAGCCGAAATGGCCGAGATGGACGACGAAGACCGCGCCATGTTCTTGGCCGAGTTGGGCCAAGAAGAACCGGGTCTGGACCGCCTGATCCGCGCCGCCTACAAGCTCTTGGGTCTGCAAACCTACTTCACCGCCGGCGTCAAAGAAGTGCGCGCCTGGACCATCCACGTCGGCGACACCGGCCCGCAAG
>JAYUCJ010000175.1:0-3218 GCA_043740415.1 Polaromonas sp.
TGGCATTCGCCTTGATCCGGTCAAGGATGGCTTTGCTTTGAGTTTTGGACAAGGCACCTTGTGCACCGGCCATCTGAATCGGTTTAGCAGCGTTGCGACTCAAGTCTGGTACAAACTTTGGCAATGAGCTGCAGCCAGCTAATATGGCAAAGCTGAGCAGACAAATATTGAGCGAGATCCATCGGAAGTTTTGGCGAAAAGTCGTCAATTGAAACACCTCAATACTTGCGTTTAAACAAAAAAAACCTCATGCGACACAATAACATGCATCGCATGAGGTTTTTAGTCGGCTTAGAAATTAAGGACGAACGATGATGTCGTTACGCACTGATTTCACATTCTTCACGCCACGTGCAATGTTTTCAGCTTGCATTTTTTCAGCATTTGATTTTGCAAAACCTGACAATTGGACAACGCCATTGAGGGTTTCGACGCCGATAGATGTCATCGCCACAGTGCGGTCTTCAGCAAATTTTGCTTTAACAACAGTTGTGATACCTGTATCGTCAACAAAAGCACCCATAGACTCTTGCCCACGGCCTACGGCGCAGCCCGTGCTGCTGATGATAGTGATGCCAGCTAAAGTAGCGAATAGAAGTGCGCGTGCGTATTTCATGGTGATATCTCCTGAATTAAAGTAAAACTGACTTGGTGCTGATTGCAAAAAGCTTGTCAATCAATGGCACCACACCCATTGACGAGCTGTAATTTTTGAAAACCTTGAACCTCACATGCGTGACTTCAGCACAGCAAGCAAACCACCCATGCTTATCAAGCGCCAAGGCTTGAAAACAACGATTGCAGCGCCCACACCTGCTGCAATGCCCAACGTTTTTATCGGATCAGACTTGGCGTAGCTCGCGACAACAGGTTTCAAGATATCCAAAATCTGGTTGTTTGTTTGCATAAAGCTAACGATTTCAGAGCGACTGTCAGACAGTCTTTCTGCTGGCGTCAATAATGGTTTTGTCGTCATATCAGGCCTCATTGCGCTTTATGTCCAGCGGCTGTTCGCAGCGCTGATGCATCACTTAAAAGCTGTGATTTGACGTTGCTGAAATGGTCAGTCAAAATGGGATGCCTAGTCCATGCAAAAGCACCTAGCGCACAAAGCGCCATAGCTCCAGGCACAGCGACCAATATCCAGTGAAATTGGTTTTGTAAAACACCCAGCATCAATGCTGTGCCTGATAAAACCACACAGCTTGCTGCTGACAAAACGACGATAAACCAAATCAACACGCGGGTTATCAGCGTTTGGCTGGCTTGACTGGCTTCCTGCTGGAGCAATGCCGCATACGCGCTCAGATGATCGACGACCAAATCTGGGCGCCGAAGAATGGTTAAACAAAGCGGATGCATGCTGTGCGCCTTTATTGGATTTAATGCTTAGTAGCGGCGAACATCGTTGTGCGAACGCATCGATGTGATCAACACCGCAACAGCAGCGCCGACTGCGGCCGCTATCAGAACAGAGCGAACAGGTTGCTCAGAGACATATTGCGTCGATGCCTTGGAAGCGCGGTTCATGGCATGCTGTGCATATTCTTTGGCATCAGATGCCATGTTCATGCTTTGCTTGGCTAGTTTTTGTGCCGTAACCGCCATCATGTCAACCATGGGGTCGATGCGGTTGTGCAACGCTTCACCAGCTTTTGCTGCCGTTGAATCTACGGCTTGCTCAGCTGATTGCATCATGGCTTCTGAGGTTTGACGGAGATTGTCCATCGCGTCATTTGGGGTTTTTGAGTGAAGAATGTTCATGGGGGTTCCTAATTGTTAATTAATAGATTTACAAATTATTTTTTGAGCAAGCTGATCACAAAAGTGACCACTGCCATGATGGCGAAAATGACGAACAGGATTTTTGCGATCTCGACGGCACCTGCAGCGATGCCTCCGAAACCGAAGATGGCCGCAACCAATGCGATAACCAAAAATACGACTGAATAGTGCAACATAACGGCTCCTTGATGCGACTGAAGCGAAGGCGTTTCTTGTTGAAATGCCTCTCACACAATCTGTTTCAAGTTTATGCCGTTGCGGGTTATGAAAGAATCAGCTTTTGTCGTCGACCCACGTAAGAATTGACAATGCGGCGCTGTAGGTGGATTCCTACAATAAAAACCACTTGGGCAGCTGTTATTTTTTTGAGATTTATTTTGGAAAGGTTGCCAAAACATGTGTGCCGTGCCCAGGCATGGATGTAACAACCAGTTTGCCACCCAGCGCCTCAACCCTGTGCTGCATACCCAATATGCCGTGGTGCGTACCGTCAACCTTGGCTTTGTCAAAACCCACACCGTCGTCTCTCACCTGCACCGAAATATAAGTATCTAAATCATGCAAGCTTAATGTGATATTTGTTGCCTGCGCGTACTTGCTGATATTCGTCAATGACTCCTGTACCAAACGGTAAACAGTGAGTTGTGAGTTGCTGCTGATTTCAACGTTTTCTAAGTCGACAGCAATCTTTAAATTGTGTTGTTTCTCAAATTCCCGCGTTAATATTTCCAGTGAAGACTTGAGGCCCAGATGCGCCAACGAAGAGGGGCGTAGAACTTCCACCAAATTGCGGGTCATCACGACGATGTTATTGAGCGTGCTATTAAGGTGAGACAACCGCACTTCAGCATCAGGTAGGCTGTTTGATAATTGTGACTTCAGTCGCGCTACATCAAGTTTTGCAGCGGTGAGTAGAGAGCCAAATTCATCGTGCATCGCACGCGCCAGTTCGCCACGCTCGTCTTCACGCGTGTTTTGCAAATGCGTGGCTAGCTTCGTGAGGTTATCTGTCCGTTCTTTGATCATAGACTCTAGTTGATCGTGTTCGCGCTGTAGAGCCTCTTTTTCACGAAATGCGGTTTCTTCCAGAACACTATTTTGCCTAAGGTAGAGGTAAAAAGCTAAAAGATCCGTCATGGCAAACAAGGCGATGCCTATACGAGAAATGACCAATGTGGTTTGTATTTGACTTTTTGCCAAAAGCACTTTTGCTTCTGAAATATCGGTTAACTCGTTGATGTGCTGGCGAATAGCATCCATTTGAACTTGACCGATGTCAGTGTTAAAAACATATTTCCAGGCATCTTGGTTACCCTCTTTTCGCATGCGCACTGTCAACTCAAGCTCCGCAAGTTTACGTGAAACATTTTGAATCATCAACTGAAAAATAGCAGATTGCTCGGGCAGATGCGCTATTAAACCGCGCAATTCAT
>JAYUCJ010000176.1:0-3211 GCA_043740415.1 Polaromonas sp.
CCCTCGGCAATTTTGGTCACATTCACCGTGGCTTGCGTTGCCAGCTTGGCCAAACCCCGCAAATCCGTAGCTCGCAAGTGCCTAAACGGATTCGGCGGATTGGGTTTAGCCATGATTTACCTTAGTTTATGTCCGTTTGACGACCACACTGCCAATCGAATACCCCGCGCCAAACGAGCAAATCACGCCGACTTCGCCCGTTTTGATGTCCTCATGGTGGCGGTGAAAGGCGATGATGGAGCCGGCAGACGCGGTGTTGGCAAACTCGTCCAAAATGATGGGCGCTTCGTCCGCTGTCGGGTCGCGCCCCAGCAGTTTGCGGGTGACAAACTGGTTCATGTTGATATTCGCCTGGTGCAGCCAAAAGCGCCGTGTCTGTGCAGGCGTGTAGCCAAATGTCGCCAAATGCGTGCTGATGTGCTCAGCCGCCAGCGGGCAAACCTCTTTGAACACCTTGCGGCCTTCTTGTTGAAACAGCTGATCGCGGTCGTCCACATCGCGGTCTTCCGCGTGCGACATGAAGCCAAAATTGTTGCGAATGTTGTTTGAAAACTGCGTGAAGCAATGCGTGCCCAAGATCTCAAACGCACCCTTGGGTGCGGCCTCCAAGCGTTCGACCAAAATAGCAGTGCACACATCGCCAAAAATAAAGTGGCAATCGCGGTCTTTCCAGGCCAAATGGGCGGAGGTGATTTCAGGATTCACCACCAACACGGCCTTAGACGCGCCAGATTTCACCGCGTTGTACGCCATTTCCAAGCCAAAGGTGGCCGACGAGCAAGCCACATTCATGTCAAACCCAAAACCTTTGATGCCCAAAGCGGTCTGAATCTCAATCGCCATCGCGGGGTAAGCACGCTGCATGTTGGCGCTGGCGCAGATGACAAAATCGACATCCGCCGCGGTTTTGCCTGCTCTGTCCAAAGCATCTTTTCCCGCCGCCACGCCGATTTCAGCCATCAAGCTGATCTCGTCGTCCGCGCGTTTGGTAAAGCGTGGGCGCATGCGGGTCGGGTCAAGCACGCCATCTTTTTCTAAAACATAGCGGCGTTTGATGCCAGAGGCTTTTTCGATGAATTCAACGCTTGAAGGCGTCAACGCCGTAAACGTGCCCGCTGCAATCTCACTGGCGTGCTCGGCGTTTTGTAGTTCTACATACTGGTTGAACGAGGCAACCAACTCTTCATTGGTGATAACATCCGGTGGCGTAAAAAGCCCCGTGCTGCTGATGGCGACGCGATGCATGTGCTTGTCTCCCAAATAGTATTTGTAATTTTTAGCCTGTTTGATTCTCAAAACTTCTCATGCGGCGCTAAATACCGCCATTGCCCAACCGGCAAATTGCCCAGCACCACATTGCCAATCCGCACCCGCTTCAAACCCACCACTTTGAGCCCAACCTGCTCACACATGCGGCGGATCTGGCGTTTTTTGCCTTCGGTTAGGACGAATCGCAGCTGCTCGGGGTTTTGCCAGTCCACTTTGGCGCGTTTCAGGGGCTGGTCGTCCAGGCTCAGACCAAAGCGCAGTTTGGCCAGCAGGGCGGGCGGGAAGGCGCTTTGCACGTCTAACACGACGGGTTTGGTCGTTGACACATTGGCCAAGTTGCCATCGGCGTAGTATTCCACCCGCACCAAGTATTCCTTTTCCATCACCGAGTCTTCGCCGATCAGCTGGCGGGCGATGCGGCCGTCTTGCGTCATCACCAGCAAACCAATCGAGTCGATGTCCAGCCGTCCGCAGGGCGCCAAACCGGGCAATTGCGAGTGGTTCCAGAAGAAGCGGGCGTTGTCGTCCGCCCAGCGGTTTTGTGGGGTGAACAGGGTGACCGCCGGTTCGTGGCCGTCCTCTGCCTGGCTGCTCACATAGCCCATGGGTTTGTTGATGAGGATCGTCACCTGATTCGCCTGCTTGCCTTTGGCGGCGCGGTCCACGTCGATTTTGTCAGAGGGCAGCACTTGCAAGCCCATTTCAGCCACCACGCCGTTCACCTTGACCCAGCCGTTGGCGACCCACTCATCCGCCTCGCGGCGTGAGCACATGCCCAGCTCGGCCATGCGTTTGTTCAGGCGGCTGGTGGCTTTGGCTGGGGGGGCTGAAGCGGCATTGGGGTCAGGTTTTTTGCCGCCCGCGACGGCTTTGGCGGCACCGGGTGACAAGGCGCGTTTAAAAACAGGGGCTGTGGGGGAGCCAGTAGGAGAGAGGGGGACGGTCATAAGTAACGATTTTAGCCCTCCCGCTTCCTTCAGCGGCACTTCTTGCGGTCATTGGTTAAAATACAGGGCTAACCCTAAGCTATATACAGATACACCATGGCCGCCTTCGAAAAAGAAAAAGTCCTCTCCGTTCACCACTGGAACGAAACCCTCTTCACCTTCACCACCACCAGAAGCGCGAGCCTGCGTTTTGAAAGCGGCCATTTCGTCATGGTCGGCTTGGAAGTGGACGGCAAGCCGCTGCTGCGCGCCTACAGCATTGCCAGCCCGCATTACGCCGAAGAGCTGGAGTTTTTCAGCATCAAGGTTGAAAACGGGCCGCTGACCTCACGCCTGCAGCATTTGGAAGTGGGCGACGAGGTGCTGGTTGGCCGCAAACCCACCGGTACGCTGGTGTTGACGGATTTGCTACCAGGCAAAAACTTGTTCCTCTTCGCCACCGGCACAGGCCTCGCGCCCTTCATGAGCATCATCCGCGACCCAGACGTTTACGAAAAATTTGAAAAGGTCATTTTGGTGCACGGCGTGCGCATTGGCTCTGAGCTGGCGTATGCCAAATTCATCGAACACGAGCTGCCGCACAACGACTTTTTGGGCGAAGAGGTCAAAAAGAAACTGATCTATTACCCCACCGTCACCCGCGAAGCCTTCCGCAACACCGGCCGCCTGCCGGTGCTGATTGAAAACGGCAAACTCTGCGCCGACATCGGCCTGCCGCAAATCAACCCCACCACCGACCGCGCCATGATCTGCGGCGGTCCCGCCATGCTGAAAGACCTGCGCGTGGTGCTGGACGGCTTGGGTTTCACCATCTCCTCAGGCATTGGCCAAGCGGGTGATTATGTGATCGAGCGGGCGTTTGTGGAGAAGTGAGTGGTCACTATCTAGCGCCTAAACAGCTATTAAATTAGGCTATGTCAACGTTAGTTGTTGAAATCAAATATAGGCATAGAAAACAGCGTTGCTGCATCGGCTAACTCGTTGATTTATATAGA
>JAYUCJ010000177.1:0-1257 GCA_043740415.1 Polaromonas sp.
TAGTAAGGATGAAATTGGAAAGCCTTGATACAAAGAATCAAGAAGTAAGGCGGCTTTACTAGGTTTCCAAACATAGTCGCGCTGAAATTCTGGAATTACGACTTTGCCAGCGCGATAATTTTCTATGAGGTCGCTTATTTTTAGCGCTTCATGTTTGAGCTGTTGTGGCATTTTTGTCTGCTTTTTTGAATCAACTATCGGGTAGCAGGCGTAATCAATTCCACATCGGGGAAATAAGTTGCAAAGCGCTGAGGGTCTCTAGTCAATATTGGGCAAGACAACACTTGGGCGTGCGCGCCAATGAAAAAATCTGGCAACGCGGTTTTGAATTGCCCTTTGTTTTTCCGGTACTGCTTGAATGCGTCGGCCGCAAGATAGGCAGCCTCCACAGGAATGCCTTTTATTTCAATCCGCCCATGCTTGATTGCTGCATTCACATCTTGCTGGGTTGCAAATGATCCTGAAACTTCAGCATAAACAATAGCATTGATACACAAGCCGCCAGGAAGCGCTCGGCTGATTTGGTCAACAGACCACGACTTCCACTGAGCATCATCGTTAAAAATATCAATCAAAACGCAACTGTCGACAAAAATCATCGCATTGCGTCTTCGCCACGGGTTTCTCGCATGATTTCCTCGGTCGGTTGTCTGCGAATGCCTATGCCGACCAAGGCCAAAAAGGGATTGTCGTCAGCGGGTGTGTGCGCCGCCGTAATGCGCACACTCCCGTCGGGCAAGGGCTCGTAGTCGATGGATTGGCCGGGCAAGACATGCAGATGCTGGCGAATGGCCTTGGGCACTGTGACTTGGCTTTTGACGGTTAATACGTAGCTCATGCAAAGCTCCTCATTGCGGAAAAGTAATACTGAATTTTCGCATTACTTATTCTATTGCAACGGTGGACATCACGCCAACTCTTCCTTGCGAATCCGCACAATCGGTGCCAGCACGGTCGCCAGCGCCTGCATTTGCGCCAAAGCAGCATTCATCTTGGCTTCCAGGCAGTCGTGGGTCAGGATGATGAGGTCGGTGGACGTGGCACCCTCGCCGCCTACCTCATCGGCCTCGCGCTGCAAGACCGCGTCAATGCTGATGTCGGCTTCGGCCAGAATGCCGGTGACTTTGGCCAGCACACCGGCCTCATCCGCCACGTTCAGGCGCAGGTAGTAACTGGTGACGACTTCGCCCATGGGCAGGATGGGCAAGTCGCTCATGGCCTGGTCGAACGTGTGGGGCTGAAAGGCCAGGTGCGGCA
>JAYUCJ010000178.1:0-1252 GCA_043740415.1 Polaromonas sp.
TCATGAGCTTGCCTATTCCTCGTCCTTGCCAGTCTTGCGAAACCACCACGTCTTCCACTACCGCGAAGGGCTTGCCCGAGTGAGCAACGCTGTCGACGATAATCAACGCAAACGTTCCCACTATCGCTTCGTCCGCCTCCACAACATAGATCCAATAGTTGGGATATTCCCGATATCGCTCGAACCGCACTCGCGCGGCTTCCAGAGAGAGGCTTTGCGCGGGTTCGAATTCCAGCAGAGCGTACAACCCCAACAAGGCTTCAAGATCGGACGAAGAGGCTTCCCTGAAAGCAGTGACCGGGCCGCCCCCCTTCATAACTCTGACACGCAAAGCCGTACCTTCATTTGATTTTCAGCACACGTTTGGCATTGGTCGAAAATACGCTTTCCATGACATCATCTCGAAAGCCCAAATTCTTGTAGTCTTCGATCGATTGACCCATTGCCCGGAAAGGGTACGAGCTTCCGAACATCAGTTGGTCTTTCATGAAGCCGTTGGCCGCTTCGACGTAAAGACTTCCGCCGGGAAGAAAGATATACATGTCCGGAACCACAAACACGTTTTCATAGCGAAAAGCCACGCCGATAATCTCGTTCACATAGGGATAAAAGCCGTGATAGCAAATGATCGAAAGATTCGGAAATGCGCGTGCAACGCGGCCGACCGGTGCAGGATCGGTCAATTCCAAACTCGGTGAAGTGGGCCCTGACATGAGACAAACCGGTACTTTGAGCGCCGCACAAACCTCATAAATCGGAAAGAGCATTGGATCGTCCGCACGAGTGGGCGTGCTCGCGAAGCCGGGCTCAAGATTGATGCCTTTCAGGCCCAGTTCATTGATGGCGCGCTCCACCTCCTGGGCAGAACCTTTGCTGCCAAGGGCGTGAGGATTCACCGATCCGATACCAATGAGTTCTTTATGCTTTTTTGTTAATTTGTGAATCTCGTCATTTGTGTGACGAATACCGGGAATGTCTCTCCCGACAACCACTGCATGACGGATACCACATTGATTGATCTCTTTGACAAATCCCTTCACATTTTTGGAACGGGTGAAGTGCTCGTCATCCTTGGATCCGACTCGTCGATTTAACCATTTGACGACGTCGTATTCTTTGGTGCCGGGTGTAGCGCCGTAAAAATCATGCAAGAAGGACGGACGGCTTCTCATATCAATAATTTGTGCTGCCATTTTCAAATCTCCTAGATAGTCTTCAAAAGTCTCAATTGGGAACCGCAAGCCAATGTGGC
>JAYUCJ010000179.1:0-3194 GCA_043740415.1 Polaromonas sp.
CATCGCCCGTGAACGCTACTACCACCCCAGCCAGCAAGGTAGCTGGAGCATCAAAAAGGTGCTGCCCGCCATCGTGCCCGAATTGCGCTACGACGCCCTCGACGGTGTGCAGGATGGCGGCAAGGCAATGGAAGCATTCATGGAGGCCATTCATCCAGGCACAGATGCCGACCGCAAAAACCAGATCGAACAACAGCTGCTGGCCTACTGCAAGCTCGACACCTATGCCATGGTGCGCCTGTGGCAGGTGTTTGCAGGGCGCGCCGACCTGATGCTTTGAGCCAAAGTATTTATCCGGAAACACCATGCCCAATCGCCCCGACTCTCTGAAAACGCTGCAGCTTTCTCTTGAGCTGCTTCGTCGCATTCCCAAACGCGGCACCATCACCGCAACCGAACTGTGCCTGCAATTAAAGGATGCGGGTTTTGGGCGCGAGCCGCGCACCATCCAGCGCCTGCTGGAAACGCTTTGCGATCCAGAATCCGCTTTTCACAGCATCGAACGCGACGACAGCAGCAAGCCCTACCGCTACCGCTGGAAAGAAAACGCCAAAGGCTTTTCGCTGCCGGGCTTGAGCACCCAGGAATCATTGCTCCTCACCTTGGCCGAGCAACAACTGAGCAGCCTGCTGCCCGCCAAACTGATGAAGTCAATGCAAGGCTTTTTCAGCCAGGCACGCGGCCAGCTGGATCAGAAGGGTGAAGGCGGCTCATTCCAGCGCGAGCGCGAGTGGCTGGACAAAGTGCGCGTCGTCAGCACCAGCCAGCCCCTGCTGCCGCCCAAAGTCGATGCCGATGTCTTCCAGCAAGTCAGTGATGCGCTTTACGGCAACCATTGGCTCGACGTGGACTACAAAAACGCCGACGGTGATAGAAAAGCTTCACGGGTCATGCCGCTGGGCCTGGCCCAGCAGGGGCCGCGCATGTATCTGGTTTGCCGGTATGAGGGCTATGAAAACGAACGCTGCCTGGCGCTGCACCGTTTTATCTCAGCGAAAGCCTCAACCCTGACCTTTGAGCGCCCCAAGGATTTCGACCTCAAGCAATTTGATGACGATGGTCGTTTTGGATACGGCGACGGCTCCAAGATTCGGCTGAGTTTTTGGATTGAGAGTGGAGCCGGACTTTACGTCGTTGAATGCCCGCTGTCGGCTGATCAGCAAGTTGTGGAGCTGGACGACGCGTATGAGATCACAGCGACGGTGGTGGACTCGGCTATGCTGGATTGGTGGTTGCGGGGGTTTGGTGATGCAGTGAGTGAGGTGAAAAAACAATTTGAGGCCCAATGACATTTAAGGTTTGATTAAAACGCAAGGGGGTTAATAGTGCAAAAAAATATAGGTTCATTGCTTGATGAAGTGGCATTCAAAATCGGAACTTTGAGAGAAGCAAGAAATCGCTTCTCTGATCGGCTTGCGCCAGAGTTCAGCATATTTGACTATGTCCGCGATGATGAAATGGGTATATCGAGGTGCATCGCAAGTCTGCTTGACCCCAGGGGAAAGCACGGGCAAGGAAACTTGTTCTTAGAGGCTTTTCTGCAATGTATTGGTTCAGCAGCGTCGTGGGCGAAAAATGCAGGGAGTTGTCTGGTCGTCCCAGAGAAGCAGGCCAATGGGCAGCGGCGTATTGACATCCATTTAGAGTTCCCAAACGGGGCAATCGGCATTGAGAACAAACCTTGGGCAGGCGACCAAGATAATCAACTTACTGAATATGCACGCTATCTAAAAGACGCCGCGGGAGCGAAAAAATGGTTACTGCTATTTCTGTGTGACCGTGACCCATCTGATAACAGTATGACGCAGTGTGAGCAAGAGAAACTGAGCAGCACTGGACAGTTTGTTCGATGCAACTATTCAGAAGTTATCGAGTGGCTTGAAATTTGCGCCTGCAAATCCAAGGCGTTGAATGTACGCATCTTTATCGAGGAGCTTGCAAAATTTATTCGAGTGAATATTAAAGGAGAATTGGATATGTCAGAAGAAAAGGAGACTTGCAGCATCATTCTTGAGTCAAAGGAGAGTCTTGGTTCTGCGTTTGAGATTTTCAAGGCTATTGATGGGGTTAAAAAAGGTTTGATGAAGAAATTTCGGAATGATCTTGAGTCAGAATTGAAATCGCATGGTTTTCATCTTGTATGGGACACGAATTTAGAAAATGATTGGAGAAAGTGGGTCGGATTTGGAGTTAAATTTCGCGCAGAACAAAATCTGTACTTGAGATTCGAATTTCAATATCCCGGGCTGGATGGCTTTTTTTGGGGTATTAAGCGAGAACCTACGGCGATTCAAAGTGATCCTGGTCTTTGGAATCAGACTCATAGTTTGATGACCAACCAATTTTGCATGGGAGAGCGTCCGACTGAAAGGTGGCCTTGGTGCACATCAAACACAACAATAGGGTTTGATGCTGACATAACAAATTGGTGTAAGCAGGAACGTCCTTGGTCAATGATCATGGATGGTGGAGAGGATCGTCTTGCCAAAAAAGTTTCTAAGCTGGCGTGCCTCGTACAAGATGCTTTTGCCGAAAATGTGACATTGTTCCTGAATCCGTGAAAAAATCAGTCGAACTCGACAATTCCCCATTGAAATCAAGCACTTAGCCCCCATGTAGAGTCAACCCTGAAGGTGAGCTTTACATGACCGACTTTATTATCAAAAAACTGCCCTACGACCTCACCTCCAATGCGGGTTTGGCGCTTGTTGGGCAGTATGTCAAACGCCTGGGCGTCAGTGCTCGTGTTGACCGCAGATTCCCGGTTGGGGTGGGTGGCATCGTCAACAGCGATATTTTGAAGTCCTACCTGGGCTTGCTGGTGCAAGGCAAGAACGACTTCGATGCGGTTGAAGAATTTCGCGGTGATGACTTCTTCACGCGTTCGCTGGATGTAGGCGCAGTGCCATCTTGCTCGACCCTGCGCCAGCGCATGGACACCCATGCGGCCTCGTGGTTTGAGCTGGCCGGGGAGTTCAACGAAGCCCTGCTGTCGGCCAAGTACGCCACTGGCCCGGTGGACTTCGGCGCCTTGCCCTGCGGCTACATGGCTGTGGACTGGGACACGTTTGTGATGAACAACTCGGGCACCCAGAAAGAAGCCGTAGGGCGCACCTACCAGGGTGTGGACGGCTACACGCCCAGCGCCACCTACCTGGGCTCCTTGGGCTACTGCCTGGAGCTGGCCTTGCGCC
>JAYUCJ010000180.1:0-3193 GCA_043740415.1 Polaromonas sp.
TTGGCTTCACTAAGTTTAGAACGGTTGAAATACCTATTTTTACTATTCATTTCAAGAAGTTAGCATGTATTGATTACATGTTTGCTTCCTAAGACCCAAGCTTAATACTGCCCAAATGAGTAGCGTTTGATACTTGATACTTGATACTTGATACATATTGAAACCTGCACAGCATGTACATAAGCAATATGGACACGAGGATAAAGACCTGTTAAAAGTGCTATTATACGTGCTAATAAACAGTCTCAAGGTGGAAAACATGTCAAACTTGATCTTGACCGAAACAACAGCCAGCGTGTCGGAGTTAAAAAAAAATCCAATGGGCACGGTGGCTATGGGCGAGGGGTTTCCAATTGCTATCTTGAACCGCAATGCGCCAGCTTTTTACTGTGTGCCAGCCAAAGCTTATGAGGCTTTGATTGATAGGCTAGAAGATTTAGAGCTAAACGCGCTGGCAGATTCGCGCATGGGGCAAGCCGTCGTTAAGGTCAGTCTTGCAGAACTCTGAAGCTGCGTCTTTTGAGCTAGGGTTTTTAGAGGATGCGCTGAAGGAGTGGCGTAAACTCGATAACACCATCAGCAAACAATTCAAAGAAAAACTAATAGAACGGCTTCAACAGCCGCATGTGCCAGCATCTAAGCTAAGTGGGCACAAAAATCGTTACAAAATCAAGCTGCGAAGCGCGGGTTACAGACTTGTTTATGAGGTGAGGGATAGCGAACTGGTTGTATTGGTGGTCGCTGTTGGTAGGCGAGATCGCAACGCCGTCTACAAAGCTGCAGCGCTTCGCTGAAAATCAACGAAAATAGCGGCATGAACGCCCAAACTCACTCATCTAGCACCGCCAACGTGGTCGACCTGCTGCAAACCCTTGGAAAGCAGGCAAAAGTGGCATCAGCCGGCATGGCTATTGCCTCAGCAGCTACTAAAAAAATAGCATTACTGAAACTTGCCGACTTGCTGCGCAGCCATACACCGTCTTTACAGGTGGACAACGCCAAAGACCTGGAACGCGCCACGGCGGCGGGTTTGTCAGAGCCCATGGTCGACCGATTGAAATTAACGCCCAAGGTGCTGGAAACCTGCGCCCAGGGCTGCGAACAGCTCGCCGCCATGCCCGACATCATTGGTGAAATCATCGGCATGAAGCAGCAACCCAGCGGGATTCGCGTGGGGCAAATGCGGGTGCCGATTGGCGTGTTTGGCATGATTTACGAATCCCGCCCGAACGTGACGATTGAAGCCGCTTCCTTGGCCATCAAAAGCGGCAACGCCTGCATTTTGCGCGGCGGCTCAGAGGCGATTGAGTCCAACCAAGCTTTGGCGTTTTTGGTGCAGCAAGCACTGGTCGAAAGCGGTCTGCCACAGCACACGGTGCAATTGGTACCCACAACGGACCGCGAAGCGGTCAGCGCCTTGATCAGCATGCCCGAATATGTTGATGTCATCATCCCGCGCGGTGGCAAAGGCTTGATCGAGCGGGTATCCAAAGAAGCCAAAGTGCCCGTCATCAAACATCTGGACGGCAATTGTCACGTCTATGTGGACGATCCCTGCGACATCGCCATGGCGGTGACGGTGGCCGACAACGCCAAAACCAGCAAATACAGCCCCTGCAACGCCAGTGAGGGTTTACTTGTGGCACACGGCGTGGCCGAGGCTTTCTTGCCCAAAATCGCAGCGATCTATGCGTTCAAAGGTGTTGAAATGCGCTGTGACCCGGTGGCCATGCGTATTTTGACGGGCAAGGGCGCGCTGAAACACATTGCCAATGGCGTGATCGAGGGCGCGGCTATCCGGCCAACCATCGTCCCGGCGACGGAAGAGGATTGGTACGCAGAATACCTGGCACCGATTGTCAGCATCAAAGTTGTCGCCGGTTTGGACGAGGCGATTGCGCACATCAACAAATACAGCAGCCACCACACCGATGCCATCATGACGACCAACCACATGCACGCCCAGCGCTTCTTGCGTGAGGTTGATTCCGCCAGTGTGATGGTCAACACCAGCACCCGCTTTGCGGATGGGTTTGAGTACGGGCTGGGGGCGGAAATCGGCATCAGCACCGATAAATTTCATGCCCGTGGCCCAGTGGGGATTGAGGGTTTGACGTCGTTGAAATACGTGGTTTTGGGCAATGGGGAAGTAAGGACTTGATGGTGATGAAAACAGGGCACTCTGGGCAGATATTTAAACCACAAGTTTCCGCAAATTTTTGGCCCTCCTCGGGCTATGAACTGTTGGACGTAGACGCGAATGGCCATTTGTTGGTGACAGACGCCTATTTGCGGCATTTGCTGTCGCGACCCGAAATTGCGCCGATTGCCGAATCTTGCGCGAATGAAGTTGCGCTACACCACTCCTTAGAGCAACAGCCACGGCGCGTGGTGGCCGATGCCGAATTAGCCGGCGTGGCGGACAAAGATGCCGCCGACAACTACGCCGTGTGGCTGCGTTTCAGAGACAGATTGCTCGCCAAAGCTACTTTGGAGGCCAGCTATCTGGCGCTGTTTCAGGGTGAGGGCGTCGATGTGGCACCTGTGCTGGTGCAGCAGTTGACGCAAATTTTGCTGCGGCATGTGGTGGGTAAATCTTCACCCACGCCGAATCAGTCCCCCAATGCCATGCAAGCCCGCATGGCTGAATTGTTGTTCAGAACGCAAAAAATTTCAATTTTGGAAGATGGCGCTGTGATGGCAGCGGACGATGAAACGGTCGAGCGGCACGCTTTGTCAGGCGGTTTCGGCAGCATTGGTGAGCTGCTGAAACAAGGCGGTTTGCCGGTTCGCAGTGTTGATCTGGACGTGCTGAGTGCGGACAACCTCGACGCCTATTGGCCACGCAGTGAGTTTTTCGACATGGTGGTCAGTCTGAACCACGGGCAGACTTCTTTGGAGGCTTTGTGTCGCGTGCTTGAGCTGTGGATCAAACACTTTTTGCAAGTGGATGTGCGGATCCAAACCGACAAAGAAATTGTCGACGAGCATTGGGTCTGGCATGTGGGCTTGGATGCGCAGGCCAACAGCATCTTGAATGATTTGTACACCGGCGCTGAGGTGTCAGAAGAGCGCCATCGTCGCTTGATGTGTTTGTTTCGCCTGGAGTTTGTGAATCCTGCCGATATGCTGGCTGCTGTCGCGGGCCGGCCGGTTTACTTGGCGATGGCAATGGACGAGAAAAACCAACTCA
>JAYUCJ010000181.1:0-8273 GCA_043740415.1 Polaromonas sp.
TACTCTATTAATAACGTTTCTTGAGGGATTTGGTGGACGTAGTTTATGCAAAAATGCTAGTGTTTACGCGGGGTGTGGGGGTTTTGCAGGGGCGACTAAATACCGAAATATTTTACTTGCTGCTATAAGGCAAAGACGAGTGGTGAACAACGATACGCAAATTGCCTAGGTCGTCCTTCTTAAACTTCCAAGTTTTATCAACCGTGGTTACTTTGCCATTTTTATCCGTAAAGCTTACGTTACCCATTGACGTAGCGACGTCGCCAGCAAGAAAGATAGCTGCGTTTTCGACCGTGACCTTTTTCCAGCCTTTCAACGCAAAACCTGTGTCTTTGGGGTAAGCAGTGTTACCGCCTACAAAATACGACAACGCGCCATCACGGGTAACGCGAAAGGTCTGTGGTACTTCCGTGAGGGTTGGCTTGAAAAGCACTGGGCCTAGGTTGTAGCCGTAGGCACTGTCGATTACTTTTTCTGCGAGGGCTTTTGCTGCAGGTTGACCAGATTTTTCGTAAGTGTCGCTAATTGCAATCAGCGCATCACCCCAGCCCTTTTGTGCCGTCAATACTTCGGCTTCGCTGATTGATGTATTTACAATAGGTGTTTTTGCAATAGCTGCTGTAGCCAATGCCAGCGTAGCAATAGTCAAAGATAGCTTTGTGAATTTCATTTTTTTATTCCAATTACTTATGTATCGGTGCAACATCGCACATGTGTATTTGAACTGTCTCAATTGAACAGGTCATGAAACTTGAATGAGCATCCCATGAAAAATTGATGAACAGCAGATGACAAGTTGTACAGGGTGTTAAGTGTTCATGCGTTGTTCATTTTTCAAAACCCGCTTCGAGCACAAATTATGAGATGATTTAAACCATGTTTGCACGACGTCTTACCTACGCACTCGCCGCTATCGCTGGTGCAGCTGTACTAGAAGGTATGGCCGCTATTTGGGCGCTAAATGTTGCGAATGACCACGTGCTTCGTGGTCGTGTGGCGTCGGATATTCAACTTGCCTTTGAGGAGCTAACGATATCGAAGCTTAGGCTACGTGCATGGTTTACGCAAGCGCAGCTAGTTCCGTCAACGGCTGATAACTTACGGCAAAAGTATCAGACTGATATGCGTAAGACGATGGTGACTTTAAACCAGTTATCAAATCAAACTATTAAACTAGACAACAGCGACGCTACACTCACTGAGTATCGAAAACGTCAGGATGCGCTTGGCGTATTAGAAGAAAGCGTATCGGTATTAGAAGCGGCTGCTGCAAAAGTGCAACCCTTACAATTAGGCGCAAATACGCAGCAAGCCTGGCTGAAAGCAGGTGAGTTATTTGATATTTCTCGGGCACGCGATTTGCGCCAACTTCTTGCAGATAGTATTGAGCGTGAAGCCTCAGCTGTCATTCGTGAACGAGCAGCCGCAGACAAGGCGCTAAGTTGGATGCGCAATCTTTTACTAGGGGCTGCATGCACTATCGCGCTTGCAGCATTGCTCTTGGCGGCAGGGTTCGCTAGAGCTTTGCGGCGCCCACTCAATGAATTAAACGCAGGTGCAAAGGCACTACAACAAGGAGATTTAACGTATCGAATCCCTCTGGTTGGCATAGATGAGTTCTCCGCTATAGCTGCCAGTATGAATGCAATGTCAGTTGAGCTTTCAAAGCGCAGAGCGAACGAAACTCAACTTAGGCAAAAACTTGAAGAGTTGGTACAGGCGCGTACTGCCGAACTGCAAGGCGCTTTAGATGCATTGCAAAGCGTTGACGCAAGACGTCGTAGACTGTTTGCAGATATCAGTCATGAATTACGAACGCCTACGACAGCTATTCTGGGCGAGGCTGAAATTACTTTAAGGGGGCTTGAAAAACCTTCGCAAGACTATCGCGCCGCATTACAACGGATTGTCTCGATATCTAAGCAGCTAGGCGCTGTCATTGATGATTTACTAACAATGGCTCGCAGTGATATCGATACCTTAGCGCTTAACCGACAGCCGCTTGACATAACTGAGCCACTGAGAGAAGCCTTGCAGCAAGCAAGTGCGCTAGCGCACGAAAAAAATATAACTCTGCATCTATCAAGATTACCCAACAGTCGTTTGATGGTTTTGGCAGACCCACAGCGCTTACGCCAATTGCTTATATTACTGCTGGACAACGCGGTGCACTACTCTCATGTAAATGGTATCGTGAAAATTTTAGTGCAGGAAAAATTCAACGAAACCGAGAATAAAGCCTATTACGAGTTGCAGATTGCAGACCAAGGCATCGGCATCAGCGCAGCAGATCTGCCAATGGTTTTTGAGCGAAGTTTTCGTAGTCAAAATGCACGCAGGCACCGTGCGAACGGCAGTGGTTTAGGTCTATCAATTGGGCTAGCTATGGCACATGCACACGATGGGAAGATATTGATTCATAGTGAAGAAGGTACAGGCACGATTGTTACCCTTCAGCTGCCCTTGTTAACATCTTAATCAAAACAAAGATCATGAATATTCTTTTGGTAGAAGACGACGCTCGAATCGCTGATTTCCTAGAGCGTGGGCTACGTGCTGAGGGTTACCGTATGCTGGTTGCCAGAAATGGTTTTGATGGCCTGTCGATGGCGCGTGACGCAGCCCGCCAATCCGCTGAGGATGGTGTGGTCACCGTCATGCTGCTTGATGTCATGCTGCCTGGAATGAATGGTTTAGAAGTTTGCCAAACACTCAGGGCTTCGCAAATTCAGCTTCCTATTTTGATGCTGACAGCACTTGGCACCTTAGAAGATCGTGTCAGTGGGTTGCGTTTAGGCGCTGATGATTACCTGGTAAAGCCTTTTGAGTTTGAAGAACTGCTTGCACGTATCGAAGCACTTGGAAGGCGCGGTTCACTGCAGCACAACACTTCGAAAGATATACGAATCGTTGCAGACTTGGAGCTAGACACCCGTTCAATGCGCGCTAGTCGAGCTGGTCGAGCGATTGCATTGACAGCGCGAGAACTTGCCTTGTTAGAGCTGCTGATGTCAGCACCTGGCAGGCTATTCAGCCGAGAACGTATATTGGCGAATGTGTGGGGCACAAACGAAGACCCATTAACAAATATTGTTGATGTGTTTATTCGTCGCCTGCGTAGCAAAATTGATGAAGGCTTCGACAAGCCATTGATACATACTCAGAGGGGGTTGGGGTATAGGCTTGAAGATGTTGGTATGGTTCGTAAATAAGTCAAAAGCGTCATTGCAAATAGACTATTTTAATTTTTTGGCTCAGTCACAAAACCAATTTTCCGAATCCCCGCTTGCTGCGCAGCAGCCATCGCCGTGGCAACACGTTCGTAACGCACGGCTTTGTCACCACGGATGTGCAGCTCAGGCTGCGGGGTTTGCGTTGCAGCGGCTTTGAGTTGCAATTGCATCGCTGATTCCGTTACCTTGTTTTCGTTCCAAAAGTAATCACCCGCTGCGTCTACCGACAAGCGAATCGTCTCTGGTTTGGCGTCTTGCGGCACGTTGCTGGCGCGGGGCAGGTCGATATTGACCGCGTGTTTCATCACGGGCACGGTGATGATGAAGATGATCAAGAGCACCAACATCACGTCCACCATGGGCGTCATGTTGATTTCGTTCATCACCTCGTCGGTGTCGTCTTGGGTGCCGAAGGCCATGGTTTAGCTCCTGTTTTTGACGCGAGCGCCAGTAACGAAGTAAGCATGTAAGTCATGCGCAAAGCGGTTCAACTTGAGCAACACACCCTTATTGCCACGCACCAAAGCGTTGTAACCCAGCACCGCAGGAATAGCCACAGCCAAGCCCAGCGCGGTCATGATGAGGGATTCACCAATCGGGCCGGCTACCTTGTCGATGGTGGCTTGCCCGGCTGCGCCTATGCTCAAAAGAGCGTGGTAGATGCCCCAGACCGTGCCAAACAGCCCCACAAAGGGCGCGGTGGAACCTACCGAAGCCAAAATAGCCAGACCCGATTGCAGCTTGGCGGTGAACTCGTCCAAGGTGTTGCGCAGGCTGCGGGTGATCCACTCGCTCACATCGAAGCTGTCGTGCAATTGGGGGTTAGCGGCTTGCTGCACGTGGGAAGCAGCTTCAATGCCCTGCTGCGCGAGTTGCCGCAGCGGGTTGTCCGCACCGTCAGACAGCGCAGCCACACCTTTGGCAAAGTCGGCACTGCGCCAAAAAGCCTCCGTCTCGGTAGCTAGGCGCTTGTATTTGAAAATGTCCAGCGTTTTGATGATGATGACCATCCATGACGCTAAAGACATGAGCAACAGCAGAACTGCCACGCTTTTGGTGACTAAATCGCCTTGGTTCCAGACGTTCATGAGACCGAATTGGGTGTTCATTTAATTTAATTTACTTTCTTCAAAAAGACTAATCGCGCTCGAAAATAAAAGGAATATCAAAATCCGCTTCCACAGGTACTCCGTTTATTCTTTTCGATCTATATTTTGCCGACATTACGGCATCTTTCGCCAATTGATCAAGTCTAGGAAAACCACTTGACTCCACGACTTCCGCTCTTTTAGGCAAACCATCTATGCCTACATAGACTCTGATTTTTGCATTGCCGTACTCGCCCATGCGAATACTTAAATTCGATTTTTTAGGTTTAAGGATACTTAAATAGTTTCCATCAACAGTAACTTGCTCAATTTTTGCAGGCACTGCAACTGGAGCGGGCACTGGCGCTGGCGACGCAACCGCCGCCACGGGCACAGACGGCAGCAACACAGGCGCTGCTGGGGCGACTTGCACGGTCGCTGGCGCGTTGGGCGCTGGCGTGGGGGTTTCGACGGCCAATATCTGCGGCGGAGCCTGCGTTTGCGGCACGGGCGGGGTTGGTTTAACCACGGCTTGTTTTACGGGTGGTGGCGGTGGTTCTTTCGGAACAACTGGCGCAGGTGGTGGCGGAGCGGGTTTTGGCGGCTCGATGATTTGCGCTAATACCTCGACAGGTACTACCATTTCCACCGCCCGCATCAATAAACCTGATTGCAGCGCCCAAATCGCCAGCGCGTGAAACGCAAGCACCGAACCCGCAATCACAATGATGCGGTGTTTTGCTAAAAAAGATGGCGATAAAACGACTGCGGACATGCCTCAATTTTAGATGACGACTATTGATAGCCAGAATTGATGCTGAAATCGTTACCGATCAATGCAAAATTCGCAACAATAAAGCAACGTTAAGCGCTAATTCTCGTTGTAATCTTCTTCAAAATCACCCAATTGCTACATTAATTTTATAATTTGCTATAATTTTAATAGCTACTTAGACAATAAATACGCCGACTATAAGTGTAAATATGCTTAAAATTGCTCTAGATAGGCAAAAAATCAAAGAGAACAGGCAAATTTCCCTTGGTTGACTCAAATACCAAGTGCTGCCCTTGACGCGCTAACAAACTTTCGCCAACACCTAAAAAGTGATCGCCGTAGCCATCTGCGCGGTTGTTGCCGCCCGTATTGATAGTCACCCAAACATTACCTTGCTTGATCGTCAACATGCTGTCTTCAAGAGGAAAAAGGCTGATAGCTTTGCTTTTTTGCAGCTTCCAGCAGCCTACTGTCGTTGAGCAAAGTGCAGGCTTAGCGGTGTTAGCTATGAAAGATTTAAAAAATCCGAACTCTGGTCTTTTCATGGCACTCTCCTTTAAAAGTTTGACTGAACTTTCGATGCCTTGATATTCTGCTGAACGTGGTTTTTCGTCCAATGAATTCGAATGGCACTATTGATGCGTTTTAAGAATCAATCTACAATTCACTGCATGAACCAATCAACCAAACCGGCTCTGCGAACCCGCGCTATTTCTGCGGGCTATTTGCGGGCTTTTGAGGCGGTGGCCAAGCATTTGAACTTTCGCGTCGCATCGGAAGAGCTGGCGTTGACGCAATCTGCCGTGAGTCGGCAAATCCAGTCGCTAGAGGAAGAAGTGGGCGTGCCTTTGTTTTTGCGGCACACGCGCTCGGTGGAAATCACGCCAGCTGGCGCGTTGTTGCTGCGGGCGGGTGTCGCCATCACTAGAGCATCTTGACGGCGTGGTGCGGCAAATCAGGCGCACGGCTGGGCGAAAAATCGTTTCGGTATCTACTTGGGCGTCGTTTTCTACAATGTGGCTGATTCCGCGGTTAGAGGCATTTCAGCGCGACTACCCGGACATTGACATCCGCATCGAAGCCAGCGACAGCAAAGTCAATTTAGACACCAGTGACGTTGATTTGGTGCTGCGTTACGCCGCTCCAGAATCAGTACCACCACAGGCAACTCGGCTCTTTGGCGAGCAGTTGGTGGTCGTAGCTAGTCCGTGGTTGCTAAAAAGTAGCAAAACCATCAAAACGGGGGCCGATTTGGCGGATTTCACGCTGATTGAAGCCGACCATGACCCACGATTTCGCCATATTGAATGGCTAGCTTGGCAGCGCTGGCTGGATAAACAGCAACTAAGCCAACTGGAACCCAAGCGCTGGCTCTACCTGAACTATTCACACCAAATCGTACAGGCCGCCATTAGCGGCCAAGGCATTGCTCTGTGCCGAATGCCGTTGATTGCCGATCATCTAGCTAGCAAAAATTTGGTTGAATTACTACCCAGCGCACGGCTAGACTCGCCACTGGCTTACTGGTTGGTGGTGGCGCAACGCAGCAGCCAACGGCCTGAAGTTGTGGCCTTTTGCGACTGGCTGATGGCGCAGGCGGCCATGACAAAGGAAGCGATTGGGGAAACGCCGGGTTCGGAAACTCAACTATCTGCCCATTGACGCAGTAAGTTGTGGTACGTGGTGTTCAGTGTCAGCACCTCGGCAGAGTCGCCATGTTTGCTACGCAAGCTGCGAATGGCATTGTCTAAATCGAGCAACAAACTGCGCTGTTCGTTTGAGCGGATCATGCTTTCCACCCAGAAAAAACATGCCAAACGCGTACCTTTCAGCACGGGTGTGACTTGGTGGATCGACGTACTTGGGTACAAAATCATATCGCCAGCAGCCAGTTTCACGCGCTGCTCTACCAAGCCATTTTGTATTGCCAATTCCCCACCTTCATAGCTTTGTGGCTCGGATAAAAACAACGTACAAGAAATATCGGTGCGAACTCTTTGCCCATGCTCATTGCTGAAACGCACGGCATTGTCCACATGTGGACCATAAAACTCCGGCCCCGTATCGGTTTGGCTGTAACGGTTAAAACCTAAATGAGACAGTTTTTTCGGCAAAGCAATGGCAGTAAAGGCGTCTGATTTATCTAGCTTGGTTTGAACCATGGCTCGCAAGGCCTGAGCAGCATCACTGTTCGGAACCATTTGAGCGTTATTTTTGGTTTTAACTGCTAAGGTGCCGGCACTGGCACGACCGTCATACCAAGTGGCTTGCGCTATTAAATTGTGAACTTCGCGCAACTCTTGTTCATTGAAAAGCTTAGGTATATGTTGCAGCATGTGTTGATTTTAGGGCAAGGTTACCCGTATAAGGGATAATACTAGGTTGCGCTTCTTCTAGTGCCCTATTTTGCGCCGAATTTTCTTCTCTTTTGCTTCATGATTACTCTTAAAAACGTGGTGCTGCGTCGCAGTGCCAAAGTCCTGCTTGACAGCGCCAATGTGACCATCAACCCCGGTGAAAACGTGGGTATCGTCGGTCGTAACGGTGCGGGCAAATCAACGCTGTTTGCGCTCTTGAATGGCACGCTGCACGAAGACGGCGGCGAATACTTCATCCCCGCACAATGGCGTATGGGCCAAGTCGCGCAAGACATGCCGGAAACCGAGCAAAGCGCCACCCAGTTTGTGATCGATGGCGACGTCACCCTGCTTGCCGCGCAAGAAGAATGCACCGCCGCCGAGGCGACTGACGACTACGACCGCATGGCCCACGCCTACACCGCGCTGGCCGACTGCGGTGCATACGACGCCCCCGCCCGAGCGCAGGCGCTGATTTTGGGCTTGGGCTTCAAGACCACCGAGCTGGACAACCCAGTCAACAGCTTCTCTGGCGGCTGGCGCATGCGCCTGCAACTGGCGCGCGCGCTGATGTGCCCGTCTGACCTCTTGTTACTCGACGAGCCGACCAACCATTTGGACTTGGACGCGCTGGTCTGGCTGGAAGCTTGGCTAAAGCGCTACGAAGGCACGATGCTGGTCATCAGCCATGACCGTGAGTTTTTAGATGCGGTTACCGGGGTTACCGTGCAAGTCGAGCTGGGCAAGCTGAACCGTTTTGGCGGCAACTACAGCAAGTTTGAAGACATGCGCGCCGAGCAGCTGGAGCAGCAGAGCGCCG
>JAYUCJ010000182.1:0-3163 GCA_043740415.1 Polaromonas sp.
CCTAGGTTTAACTTGGGCAAAGCCGTCGCACCGACTTTGGCAGGGGAAACTGCTGCGGCTTCTACAAACGAAGCAACCGCAGCCGAAGCAGCATCATCCACCGAATTAGTCGCAAAACCAAGCCAAAAAGGGCAAGCGGCACAGCGCCCAAATCTGTCCACCGAAGCGGCTGAAGTGATGCAAGCCGCTTGGCTGGAAGTCGCCAAACACGTCATGGCCAACACCGAAGACGTGGGTAGCAGCTTCGCCTCAGAAGCTCGGAAAATCCATTATGGCGAAGCCGACGAGCGCGCGATTCGCGGCCAAGCCACACCAGACCAAACCCTGGAATTGATAGAGGAGGGCATTGATGTGATGCCAATGCCCATTCCTGAATCGCTCAAGCGCCCTTTGAACTAAGCTTTGACTTGTTTTTGCTATAAAATATATAGCGTCTTAGGTAATAAATACGCCGTTTAAGTGCATATTTAAAGGGTAAATTATGGGTAAAGCCCGCGCAATTCACGTGCATGCAAAATCCGCTTACACGCCACAATAAACGTCGCCGTCCTGAGGCTGACCTTGTGCTCCTCAGCCACCGCCCACACGCCCGCAAACGCATTTTTCATGATTTTCACCAGTCGCGCGTTGATTTCGTCCTCATCCCAGAAGAAGCTTGAGAAATCCTGCACCCACTCAAAATAGCTCACCGTCACACCGCCGGCATTGGCGATCACATCCGGCAGCACCAGCACGCCACGCTCTTGCAAAATATCGTCAGCCGCTGGCGTCGTCGGGCCATTGGCGCCTTCAATCACCATCTTGGCTTTGATCTTGCCCGCATTGGCTGCGGTGATTTGCGATTCCAGCGCCGCAGGAATCAAAATATCGCAATCCACTTCCCAAAACAACTCGTTTTTGAGCACTTCAGCACTTGCAAAGTTAGCTGCGCTGCCCGTTTCTGCTACATGTTTCAGCAGCGCGGGCACATCCAAGCCGCTCGCCTTGTAAATCGTGCCGCCGTGGTCTTGCACCGCCACCACTTTCGCGCCAGCCTCGGCAAACAGCCGCCCAGCCACGCCGCCCACATTGCCAAAACCTTGTACCGCAATGCGTGCGCCCTTGATTTCCAGTCCGATGTGCTTCGCCGCTTCCACGCCCACCGTAAACACACCGCGCCCCGTCGCGTCTTTGCGACCTAGCGAACCACCCAAATGAATTGGCTTACCCGTCACCACGCCGGTTGCCGTTGCGCCTTCGTTCATCGAATACGTGTCCATCATCCACGCCATGATTTGCTCATTCGTGTTCACATCAGGTGCAGGGATGTCTTTGGTGGGCCCAATAATGATGCCAATCTCACTGGTGTAACGGCGCGTCATGCGCTCCAATTCACCCAAGGACAATGTTTTTGGGTCGACCCGAATGCCGCCTTTCGCACCGCCATAGGGCACGTTGACCGCCGCATTTTTAATCGACATCCAAGCCGACAGCGCCATCACTTCAGACAATGTCACGTCCTGATGGAAGCGCACGCCGCCTTTACCCGGCCCGCGTGAGGTGTTGTGCTGCACGCGGTAGCCTTCAAAATGTCTGACAGTTCCATCGTCCATATGAATCGGCACATCCACAATCAAAATCCGCTTAGGCCGCTTCAGCGTTTCTGACCAGCGTGCCAGGTGGCCCAAGTAGGGCACAACGCGGTCAACCTGCTGCAAGTAATTGCCCCATGGGCCAAGGTTGTCAGCTTGCAGGTAAGAAGGGATGGAGGAGTTCGTCGGAGCGCCATTGTTGGTGGCAGCAGAGGCATGCGTGCTAGGGTGCAACATAAAATGTCCTTTAGAGTGAATGTTCAGCGTTAAGCATAAAACTCTACATCACCGATGTCCAAGGCAAAGATTGCTGCTAGTTATGCAAAAAACGCATTAGGTTTAATTTGCATGAAACTATTCAAATCCGATTTTGTTATTCCTCAATCCCATGCAACACATTCCCGGCGTTTACCCCCAGCTCTTTCGCCGCATAGCCGCCTTCTAGGATAAACACGGTCGGCAAACCAAGCACTTTCAGCGCTGCGCCTAGTTCCAAATAATCACTAGTTTGTAATGCAAACGTCGAAATCGGGTCATCGGCAAACGTGTCCAAGCCCAGCGAAACCACCAAGGCATCCGCGCCAAACTGCTTGATCTTCTCGCACGCTGTGGCCAAAGCTGCAAACCACACCTCTTTGGAGCTACCCGCTGGCAGTGGCAAGTTCAAATTAAACCCGTGCCCAGCACCTTCCCCCAACTCGTCGGCATGTCCCAAGTAAAACGGATACTCCGTGCGCGGGTCGCCGTGAATGCTGACGAACAGCACATCCGCACGGTCGTAAAAAATGCTCTGCGTACCGTTGCCGTGGTGGTAGTCCACATCCAAAACCGCAACTTTGGTGCAGCCTTGGTTGCGTAAAGTCTGTGCCGCCACAGCCGCGTTGTTCAAAAAACAATACCCACCCATGAAGTCCGCCCCCGCATGGTGGCCCGGTGGACGTGTTGCACAAAACGTGGCTTTGACGTTTGATCCGTTTGAAACAAGCACCGCCGCACTAGCCGCCGCATCCGCCCCAGCCTTGGCTGCCGCCCACGTCCCTGCCACCATCGGGCTGCCATTGTCCATTGAATACAACCCCAGCTTCGCCGTGAAATTCTGCGGTTCCACATCGCTGCGCAGCGTGCGCACTGGCCAAACAGAGGGGAAGGGCTGGCGCACTGCATTGCCCGCATCCAACGCCACCCATTGCACCCAAGCCGACTCTAAAAACGCCAAATACCGCGCCGTATGCACCTGCCCCAGCACCGCAGCGCTGTCCACACTTGGCTCCCGAACCTCATGCCCTCGTGCCACCAACGCCTCAAGCACAAAATCCGCCCGAGCCGGTGATTCAAAACAAGCCACCCGTTCACCACGGAAGAATTCGTATTCAGGGGCGTGGAGGGCGTGTTTTGGGGAGAGGAAGGTGATCATAGAGGTGATTTGGATGAAGTTTACTATAAATAATATAGCATCTTAGGCAATAAATAAGCCGGCTAGAGACGTTTTTAGGCCTAAAAATGGCATTTACCACTGTTTTTTACTGAATTATGGCCAATTCAGTGAATTTATTCGCTCAATTTGACCAAATCGAACGATTCGTTTAATATAA
>JAYUCJ010000183.1:0-1232 GCA_043740415.1 Polaromonas sp.
GACCAGATCAGGCGGCAAGCCCTCGCGCAGCAGGTATTCGCGCGCGATGCTGCTGTAAGTCAGGTTCACATCGGCCGTATGGTCCACGATGCGGCGGTTCGTCTCCTCGGGCACACGCTGGTCAAAGCAACGGTTGCCCGCTTCCATATGAAAGATCGGGATCTTGCGCCGCTTGGCCGGAATCACCGACAAACAGCTGTTGGTGTCACCCAGCACCAGCATGGCCTCGGGCTGCACTTCGGCAAGCACCTGGTCCACCCCAATAATGAGGTTGCCAATGGTGTGGGCCGCACCGCTGCTACCCGTTGCGCTGTTCAAAAAATGGTCCGGCTTGCGAACCCCCAGATCGTCGAAGAAAACCTGGTTCAATTCGTAGTCGTAATTTTGACCGGTATGCACCAGCGTATGGTCGCAATGCTCGTCAAGCAAGGCAAGCACACGCGAGAGGCGAATGATTTCGGGCCGCGTGCCCACGACGGACAAGACTTTGAGTTTTTTCATTACGTGACTTCTATAAACCGGTCAATACACAACATCGTGGTCGCCAACATTCACCAGAATGATTTGCGCGTCTTCAATCAACAGCTCCAGCGTGATGCGGTAAGACAGGTTGATCGAAATCGAGTGCAAGCCCTTCAGCCCGCCGCTCAAGGCATGCAAGCGCAGTGATGGATGAAACGGGTTTGCTTCCAGTAGCTGCAAGGTTTTCAGGTATTGCTGACGCAAATCAGGATGCCGCTTCAGCCAGCGCAGCGCGCGGCGGTTATAGGACTCCGTGAAAACGAAGGCATAGCTCATGCCAGCTTGTCAAGTCGCGCCATGTGCGCCTCGGGCGATTCCTGCACAAAGCGCCCCGCCGCCAAATCAGCACGGGTTTGTGCCAACGCAGCCTCCAGCTCGCATTCGCGCAAATGGTGATAGTGCGCAATGTCCATCACCACAAAACGATCCTTCCCGCGCACCGAAACAATCGCTTCGGAATGCTCGGACAACATGGCTTCTATGGCCGCAACCCCTTTGGTTTTCAAATCATTGGCACTAATGTGAGACATCACGACCTCCCTAACAATACTTTTAATGAAGCTTTAAATCACACATTTAACCACACGATAAAACACCTTACAGTGGGCAAGCAAAGGTATCAGGCCGGGCCCGGTCAAACACCTCGTTGGCCCAGAGCATGACGATCATTTCATCAGCGCCAATGTTGGTGATGTCGTGCGTCCAGCCGG
>JAYUCJ010000184.1:0-1221 GCA_043740415.1 Polaromonas sp.
GCTGCTCGAATTTCGCCTCAAGTCCTACCAGGCATGGCTCAAGATGACGGAGCCCGAGTGGCAAAATTGTCACCACCCGAAGATCGATTATCAGGCGATCAGCTACTACGCCGCGCCCAAGATCAAAGCCAAGTTAAACAGTATCGATGAGGTTGATCCTGAATTGCTGCGTACCTTCGAGAAGCTTGGTGTACCGTTGCATGAGCGCATGGCGCTGGCTGGCGTTGCGGTCGATGTAATTTTTGACAGCGTTTCGGTAGCGACCACCTACAAACACAAGCTGGCCGAAGTCGGCGTCATTTTTTGCTCAATGTCGGAAGCGGTGCTGGAGCATCCGGAGCTAGTGCAGAAGTATCTTGGCACCGTGGTACCAACTGGCGATAACTTTTATGCCGCACTCAACTCTGCGGTATTTACCGACGGCTCGTTTTGCTTTATTCCAAAAGGCGTCAAGTGCCCGATGGATTTGTCGACCTATTTCCGTATCAACACCGAGGAGTCAGGGCAATTCGAGCGCACGTTAATTATCGCCGAGGAAGGTGCCTCAGTATCCTACCTCGAAGGCTGTACCGCGCCAGCATTCAGCACCAATCAGCTGCATGCAGCGGTGGTTGAACTGGTCGCCCTCGATAATGCCGACATCAAGTATTCAACGGTGCAGAACTGGTATGCAGGTGACGAAAACGGCGTGGGTGGTATTTACAACTTCGTGACCAAACGCGGCCTAGCTAAAGGTGTCAACTCGCGTATTTCGTGGACTCAGGTTGAGAGTGGCGCGGCAATTACCTGGAAGGATCCATCGGTGGTTTTGCTGGGCGACAACTCGGTCGGTGAATTTTATTCGGTTGCAGTCACCAACAACTATCAGCAAGCCGACACTGGCACCAAAATGATTCATATCGGCAAAAATACGCGTAGTACGATAGTCAGCAAAGGTATTTCCGCAGGTAAGTCGAACAACAGCTACCGTGGGTTGGTCAAGATTGCGGCCAACGCCACTGGCGCGCGCAATTATTCACAATGCGATTCGATGCTGATTGGCGAGGAGTGCGGTGCCAATACCTTCCCTTATATCCAAGTACTTAACAACAGCGCTCAGGTTGAGCACGAAGCGTCAACCTCGAGGATCGGTGAAGATCAGATGTTTTACTTTGCTCAGCGCGGTGTCGATGCTGAGGCAGCGGTGTCGATGATCATCAACGGCTTCTGCAAAGACGTATT
>JAYUCJ010000185.1:0-1215 GCA_043740415.1 Polaromonas sp.
CACCGAATCCGAACTAGCGGCGATGTTGGGCATCGGGCGCAAGGCATTGTGGGCACGCCGCCGCTGCTGGGGAATTCATAAGGAAAAAACGAGCCCTGATGCTGGATTTCCGGAAGCGCACACACGCACTCGCTAATCTACCAACAGTTCACAACCAGTCGGGTCAGAACATCGCCCTCGCTTTCAGTCGCCATTTTTCCCTTTGACACCCGGCGTGGAATTCAAGGTACGAAATTTGCTTATGCCATCAGGGGCAGCAGGGAAGGGGGTGCGATGGCAAATGAATATTTCGATTCCTCGCATCGCGTTATCGCCTAGGCAAGCGCCTCTCGCACCTCACTCAGACCAACTATCCACGGGAGATTCAACGATGCTAAATTTTTCTGCCCAGCAGGATGCGCACATGCAGATCCTCTCGCAGACTGGGTTCTTTTCAGGCCTATCCAAAGAGCAACTCATGCGCGTGTCGTCGGTGAGTCGTATTGAAGAATATCCGGAAGGCTCTCAGATCTATAAGATCGGCGAAACCGCCAAGACGCTCTATGTCCTGATCGATGGTATGGTGAGGTTTGCGATCGGTTATGGTAATCGGGAGGCCTCTGCAGGCGATATTCTGCGCCATGGACAAGTATTTGGCTGGTCAGCACTGACGCCGACCTGCAGCGTCAGGATCGCAACGGCCTCCTGTCTTAGCCCATGCAATGTCCTCGCAATAGATGGCGACAGTCTTCTAGACCTAATGGAGCAGGACCACACGCTAGGCTACAGATTGATGAGTCAACTCAATATCCTGATCACGGGAACGCTGACGGCTTTCGCAGGTGGCTAAATCCGTTACCGTACAAAGGTTCAAGGTAAGCGGCAGCAACGGCTCACTTGATGTCGCTTGGAAGAACTGAATGATCATCGGGTTGATGTTCGTCTCCCTTATCGTCGGCCTGCTGATCGGAGCCATTGGCATCGGAGGAATACTCCTTATTCCAGCGGTCAATCAGCTTGCCGGCCTAACGATTCACGCCTCGATGGCGACGGCTCTCTTTACCTTCATGTTTACCGGAATTCTCGGAACCTTTCTCTTTAATAGACGGGGCAGCATTGACTGGTCGATCACGATCCCGCTTTGTCTGGGTGCGGCAGTGTTCGGATTCTTTGGCGCCTTGGTCAATTCAAGAATGGATGGCCGTGTTCTCACAATAATTTTGTCCGTTCTCATTA
>JAYUCJ010000186.1:0-1213 GCA_043740415.1 Polaromonas sp.
GGCGCTTATCCCACTCAAGGATATTTGGCTCTATCCGCTACGCAAGAACTTCGCTTCCTTTTTGCTTCACTAGATGGGATGGGTTGGCCGAATGTTTACCGCCAGTGCTGGGTTTGCGTACCGCCAGTTATTGCACTGAAAACGAGGCGACCCCTAAATGCATTGACAGTGCAGGGGCGGTCACTCAACATCAGCCACAGCCCCATGCTGCTGCTGGCTGTGCCGCTGCTGGCGCTGGTGGGCATCACGTTTTCATGCATAGCGTTAATCTTCAGTGCATTGACCAAAAACTATGATTTTTTACCTATTACTTCACGCTGTTTTTAACACCCATGATGTTTTTAAGCGGTGTGTATTTTCCGCGTGACCAGTTGCCTGTGGCCATGCGGGTTGCGTATGAAGCACTGCCGCTGACTGTCGCTGTTGAACTGACACGGCCCCTGTTTTTAGGCCAATGGCCAGCGCATGGCTTGCAGTATTTGGCGGTGTTGGTGGCTTATGCAGTGATGGGCTTTTGGGTGGCGCTGGCGTTGACGCGCAAACGCTTCAGTAGCTGATGGATTGAACTGCTTAAGCGCCCAGTACGGCTAATTTCTTTCGCTCAATCAGCTCAAAATCTATTTGTGCGCCCAGCCCATGGCCATTGGGCGCTTGCACCATGCCGTCGCTGTCTATCTGAATGTCTTGAAGCAACCCGTATTGCTGGGACTGCGCTGGCAACAACACTTCAAAAAACTCGGTGTTTTGAATCGCCATGATCACGTGCAGATTGGCAAAATTATTCAGCGAGTTGCCACCGTGGTGCAACTCGTAATTGAGATGAAATGCCTCGGCCAAATGGGCAGTTTTAACCAGCGTGGTGATTCCGCCTTTGACGGCAACGTCACCGCGTAAAAAATCTGTAGCTCGCTCTTTAATCCAGGGCGCGTACGCATCAAGCCCTGACGCTGGGTATTCAGTGGCCATGATGGGAATGCTCAGTTTTTTTCGCAGTTCAACATAGTTGTAAATATCAGCATCGGCAAGCGGGTCTTCGTACCAGTAGTAGCCCATGGCTTCAATGGCCTGACCAACCCGCAGTGCGGCCGGATAGTCATAGCTCCAGACCGAATCGAGCATCAGCAGGTAATCATCGCCGACAGCTTTTCGCACCGCTTCGCAGACCTGGATGTCTTCGCGCCAGATTTGCGGCGGATGTATTTTGTATGCCGCC
>JAYUCJ010000187.1:0-22828 GCA_043740415.1 Polaromonas sp.
ACCTTCCACATTGAAGACGTGCAGGACCAGGTTGAACTGGGCCTGATGCGCGGCGGCCACCACGAGATTGCCCGCGCTTATGTGCTGTACCGCGAAAAACGCACCCAGGAGCGCGCCAAAAAAGGGGTGAAGCACCCAAAGCACCGCAGTTGCATGCACTGGACAACGGCCAGCGCATCGTGCTTGACCTGGACCGGCTCAAGGGCCTGATTGAATCTGCCTGTTCCGGCCTGGGGCCAGACATCAAGCCAGCACCGATCATGGCCGAGACCATGCGCAACCTGTATGACGGCGTGCCCATGGACGAGGTGTACAAGGCCTCAGTGCTGGCCGCGCGCACCTTGATTGAGAAAGACCCTGACTACACCTACGCCACCGCACGTCTGCTGTTTCATACCATCGCCAAAGAGGTGCTGGGCAAAGACGTTGCGCCTGCCGACATGGGCGAGGCTTACGTTGACTACTTCCCCCAGTTCATCAAGAAGGGCGTTGACAACGAGCTGCTTGACGAGCGCCTGCTCCAGTTTGACTTGAAGCGGCTGGGCGGCGCGCTCAAGGCCGAGCGTGACCTGAAGTTTGACTACCTCGGCCTGCAAACCCTGTATGACCGCTACTTCCTGCACGTGGGTAAATCACGCATCGAACTGCCCCAGGCATTTTTCATGCGCGTGGCCATGGGCCTGTCGCTTAACGAGATTGACCGCGAAACCCGTGCCATCGAGTTTTACGAAGTGCTGTCCAGCTTTGACTTCATGTCCAGCACACCCACGCTGTTCAACAGCGGCACGCTGCGCTCGCAGCTGTCCAGCTGCTACCTGACCACGGTGCCCGACGATCTGGACGGCATCTACGAGTCCATCAAAGAAAACGCCCTGCTGTCCAAATTTGCCGGCGGCCTGGGCAACGACTGGACGCGAGTGCGCGCCCTGGGCAGCCACATCAAGGGCACCAACGGCGAGTCGCAGGGCGTTGTGCCGTTCCTCAAGGTGGTGAACGACACGGCGGTCGCCGTCAACCAGGGCGGCAAGCGCAAGGGCGCAGTCTGCACCTACCTGGAAACCTGGCACCTTGACATCGAAGAGTTCCTGGAATTGCGCAAAAACACGGGTGACGACCGCCGCCGCACGCACGACATGAACACCGCCAACTGGATTCCCGACCTGTTCATGCGCCGCGTCATGGAAAAAGGCGAGTGGACCTTGTTCTCGCCTAATAACGTGCCCGATTTGCACGACAAATTTGGTCGTGACTTTGAGAAAGCTTATGTGGCTTACGAAGCCAAAGCGGCGCGTGGCGAAATCTTGCCTTCCAAAACCGTGCAGGCCGCTGATTTGTGGCGCAAGATGCTCACCATGTTGTTTGAAACAGGGCACCCATGGATCACGTTCAAAGACCCCTGCAATATTCGCTCGCCGCAGCAGCACGTTGGCGTCGTCCATTCCAGCAATTTGTGCACTGAGATCACCTTGAACACCAGCGATACCGAAACAGCGGTGTGCAATTTGGGTTCCGTGAACTTGATGCAGCATTTGAAGGATGGTCAGTTAGACCACGTCAAGCTGAAGAAAACCATCACGACAGCGATGCGCATGCTGGACAACGTGATCGACATCAACTACTACGCGGTCAAAAAAGCGCGCGACTCTAATTTGAAGCACCGCCCTGTGGGCATGGGTTTGATGGCGTTCCAAGATTGTTTGTACGAATTGCGCATTCCCTACGCCAGCCAGGCTGCCGTCGAGTTTGCTGACACATCGATGGAAGCCATTTGCTACTACGCCTACTGGGCGTCCAGCGATCTGGCCAAAGAGCGCGGCAAATACGCCAGCTACAAGGGCTCATTGTGGGATAAAGGCATTTTGCCGTTGGACACCTTGGACATGCTCGCCGAAGAGCGTGGTGGTTATGTGGAAGTAGACCGTTCATCAACGATGGACTGGAACGCCCTGCGCAACAAAATCGCGCAAGACGGCATGCGCAACTCTAATTGCGTGGCGATTGCGCCCACAGCGACAATTTCCAACATCATTGGCGTAGATGCCTGTATCGAGCCTTGCTTCGGCAACTTGTCGGTCAAATCCAACCTGTCTGGCGAATTCACCGTGATCAACGGCCGATTGGTGCATGACCTCAAGCGCCTTGGTTTGTGGGACGACGTGATGGTGGTTGACTTGAAACACTACGACGGTTCATTGCGCCCGATTGATCGTGTGCCGCAAGATATCAAGGCTTTGTATTCCACGGCGTTTGAAGTTGAAACTACTTGGATTGTGGAAGCTGCAGCACGTCGTCAAAAATGGATTGACCAAGCACAATCGCTCAATATTTATATGGCAGGCGTCTCTGGTAAAAAGCTGGATGACACTTATAAATTGGCGTGGTTGCGCGGTTTGAAAACCACATACTATTTGCGCACAGTCGGTGCGACGCATGCGGAAAAATCAACCGTGATGAATGGCCGCATGAATGCTGTGTCATCTGGTGGCGATAGCTCGGCGACTAAAGGTATGAGTGCCTTGGATGCCGCAGCTGCTGCAGCACAAATGCAACTCAGCAGCATGCCTGCAACTGACATTAAATTTTGCGGTGTAGATGATCCAACTTGCGAGTCGTGTCAGTAACTAAAAATGTTTAAAATTTGTTGATAGAAATTTTGAAACTATCGGTGCAAAATCGCAACACATTGCTATAGAAATTGAATGAGCACTTTCATTTTTTTTCTATAGCTTTCATAATCCACACATTGGAACAAATATGCTAACCTGGGACGACGAAGTTAAGTCTTCACTGCCGACAACACAAAGCCGTGGTTTATCAACAAACCACGTGGATGAGCGTCCTCTTTTTTCGTCTGCTATTCCAGCGCAGACCGGCGCACCGCAGTTAATGGTCTCTGCGCAAGCTCCCGTGATAAACCAAGCTAGTAGCCAAACTGGTTCACCGAGTACCGCATCTGTTTCTGACTCAACTTCAGTGCCAGCTGTTCACAAGCGCATCAATGCGGCAGACAAGCGCATCATCAATGGCCAAACCGATGTCAACCAATTGGTGCCCTTCAAATACAAATGGGCGTGGGAAAAATATTTAGCGACTTGCGCCAACCATTGGATGCCGCAAGAAGTCAACATGACGCGTGACATCGCTTTGTGGAAAAGCCCAAATGGGTTGACGGAAGACGAGCGCCGTTTGGTGAAGCGCAATTTGGGTTTCTTTGTGACAGCTGACTCCTTGGCTGCCAACAATATTGTGTTGGGCACATATCGTCACATCACCGCACCAGAATGCCGCCAGTTTTTGCTGCGCCAAGCGTTTGAAGAGGCGATTCATACCCATGCGTACCAATACATCACCGAGTCGTTGGGGCTGGATGAAGCGGAGATTTTCAACGCCTACAACGAAGTGCAATCGATCCGTGACAAAGACCAGTTTCTGATTCCTTTCATCGAGGCCATCAGCGACCCCTTGTTCAAGACCGGTACGCATGAAACCGATCAAACCTTGTTGAAATCGTTGATCGTGTTTGCCTGCTTGATGGAAGGCTTGTTCTTCTATGTTGGCTTCACACAAATTTTGGCTTTGGGTCGTCAAAACAAGATGACAGGTGCAGCTGAGCAGTACCAATACATTTTGCGAGACGAGTCCATGCACTGCAATTTTGGTATCGATTTGATCAACCAGTTGAAACTGGAAAACCCAGGCTTGTGGACGCCAGAGTTCAAAGCTGAGATCAAAGCCTTGTTTTTGAAAGCCGTTGAGCTGGAATACCGCTACGCTGAAGACACCATGCCGCGTGGCGTGCTGGGCATGAATGCCTCCATGTTCAAAGGCTACCTGCGCTATATCGCCAACCGCCGCGCCGTGCAGATTGGTTTGGAAACTTTGTTCCAGAACGAAGAAAACCCATTTCCATGGATGAGCGAAATGATTGACTTGAAGAAAGAGCGCAACTTTTTTGAAACCCGTGTGATTGAATACCAATCAGGCGGCGCGCTTTCTTGGGACTAAGTGATTGGTGGATTTGGAATTGGAAATTTGAGGTGATTTTAAAAACTTGCATGCAAGACTGATATTGGCCAAAGAGCTGAACTGTCTTGTGTGCTTACCCTGTTCATGCTGCTGCAGCGCACGAAGGTGTGATGCAACAACATGAATCGCTTTGTGTATAAAAATACAAGCACGAAGTGCTCTTTGACATGTAAACAAGGAGAAAATAATGGCAACTGCGAAAAAACCGGCCGCTAAAAAGGCCCCTGCGAAGAAAGCTCCTGCTAAAAAAGTAGCAGCTAAGAAAGCCGCTCCAGCGAAAAAAGCTGTAGCAAAGAAAGCTCCGGCTAAAAAAGTCGTCGCTAAAAAAGCGCCTGCTAAGAAAGCCGCCCCAGCGAAAAAAGCTGCAGCTAAAAAAGTACCGGCTAAGAAAGCTGCCCCAGCGAAAAAAGCGGTAGCGAAAAAAGCACCGGCCAAAAAAGCTGTTGCAAAGAAAGCCCCAGCGAAGAAAGCTGCTGCTAAAAAGCCTGCTGCTAAAAAAGCCAAGGCGCCAGCCAAGAAAGCCGCGAAAACACCCGCTGCCGCCAAGCCTGCTCCTGCTCCTGCCACTGCGGCTCAAACTACCTTGAATCCGCAAGCGGCTTGGCCTTTTCCGACTGCGAAAAAGCCTTGATGCAGATAGGTCAATTGACTTAGAGCTTTGCTTTAAGCCGTTGTACTTTCAACCCGATGCTGCAAAGCATCGGGTTTTTTGTTGTCAAAATTCATAAAAATTGCTATATATACAATAGCAATTAAGGCAATAAATACAAAGGCTAGAGACTTAAATTGTTAAAATTTAACTGGTAGTTTTGACCACCACGTTGTGCGATCTTGATGGCGCCCAATTGATTGCCCAGTTTCGCGCATTGAGCCAATGGCCAGCCCTTTTCCAAGCCAAATAAGAGTGCTCCTCTAAAAGCATCACCACAACCTGTGGGGTCAACCACATTGCTGGCAACCACTGGTGCAACGACGGTTTTCTCGCCATCTACCCAAACTTCGCAGCCATGCTCGCCTAAAGTGACGATCAAGCCTTTTACTTTTTTAGAAATCTCAGCGCTGCTAAGTCCCGTTCTGTCGCTCAACATCTTGCCTTCGTAATCGTTGACCGTGACCCAAGTCGCCAAATCGACGAAGTGCGCCAAATCGTTGCCGTCAAACATCGGCAAACCTTGGCCTGGATCGAACACAAAAGGAATACCCGCGGCGTTGAATTGCTCAGCATGCTCCAGCATGGCGTCGCGTCCATCCGGTGACACGATGCCGATGTTCACATCTGCCCGTGCTACCACTTTGGTGATGTGCGCTTGCATCATCGCGCCTGGGTGAAAAGCGGTGATTTGGTTGTTGTTGGTGTCTGTCATGATCATGGCTTGCGCGGTGTAGGTGTCGCTCACCTCCCGTACAAACTCGGTGCTCATGCCTAAAGTGGTGAGGCGTTTGGTGTAATCTGCACCATCGCTACCTATCGTAGCCATGATCAACGGTGTACCGCCCAGTTGCTTCAAGGCATAGGCGATATTGCCTGCACAGCCACCAAATTCGCGTCGTAGCGTTGGCACAAAAAATGAGACATTCAAGTTGTGTATTTGATCGGGAAGGATTTGATCGGCAAATTTACCTTCAAAATTCATGATGCTGTCAAAGGCCAAAGAGCCACAAATAATTGCTGCCATATGCGTTAAGGTCTCACGTTACGTTAAAAATAGATGTTTAAAAGTCGGCTTGCGATGATGTCACGGGTAAAAAAGCAAAACCCGGTAGCCAGAAACAGGCGGCATGGCTGGGTTAGACGTCACCGCCAATTTCATCTCACCCGTCCAATCACCGTTAGCCGCAAGCGCCGTGCTATTAAATCCGAAGTCTTTTGCTAGCAAGACTCGCCGCAAAACGGGTTTATCGCCAGCTTCGGTCAACGTTAATTCAACAGCTGGCATGGCCACAGGCATGTCTGAGCTGTTTTTCAAAGTCAGTTTGAGGGCAAAGACTTCAGCTGATGCGGGTTCACCTGCTGTAATTTGCGCTTTTTGAAAACTTGAGCTGTCGATTTTGAAGGCGTCGATGTTTTTAAATGGCTCAATTTTGCAGCCTATGGCTTGGCAAAGAGATTCAAAACTCGTTTTGATCGCTGGGTTAGCTGCGGCAAGGTGGTTGCGCTGGCTAAACACCACTTGGAAAAATAACAGGCCAGCTAAAGCCGCACATGTTGCACGCAGACTGGTGATAACGTTTCTTTTTTGCCAAAAAGCCTTGTTTTTTGCAACACGGACAAATGAAAGATCTGTCTCTGTTTTATCTGGAATAGGTGTAAAAGTGACATTAGTCGGCGTATTTATTGCCTGAGGCGCTATATTTTCAGGAGCAATTTGTGCATTTTCGCTCGATAATCCTACTTCAGGCACCCTAGCCTGCTGCCAAGGGTCGATTTTATCAGTTGCTTCCGCTGCCGCTGATGTAGCAGCATGCGCAGCTGCATCAAAAACCTCAGCGCAACGGCCACACCGTACCCAACCTTTTGATACTTTGAGTTGGTCTGGAACGATTTTAAAAACCGTATCGCAGGCGGGACAGCGTGTTTTGAGGCTCATGAAAACGTAATAAAACGCATGAAGACGGATGCAGACACGCTAGCTATAGCGTAGCGGTCATCAAAATCCAGCCATCTTCCGTGTCAGACACGGTAAGCTTGCAATAGGGCGCGTAGGCCAGTTTCAACTCTACCTCTTGGCGCGCCAGGATGCCAGCCAAAACCAAAGAGCCACCTTTTTCAACACGGGCACACAGCAGCGGTGCTAAAACTTTGAGCGGCGTAGCCAAAATATTGGCAAGAACGGTTTGATAGTGACCTCTCACTTTGTCTGGCAGACCTGATTTCAAAGACACATGATTCGCTTCAGCATTCAAAAGCGTGGACTCAACCGCTGCTAAGTCAATATCGACCGCATCAATGTCAACCGCGCCAAACTTGGCTGCACCAATGGCCAAAATGCCAGAGCCACAACCGTAATCAAGCACGCGTTTGAACTGGTTTGCCGTGTCTTGTTGCTTGGCAATCCATTTCAAGCACATGCGCGTGGTCGGGTGGGTTCCTGTACCAAAAGCCAAACCTGGGTCAAGGCGAATGACTTGTTTCGCGGCCGCTGGCGGCTCATGCCAGGTTGGGACAATCCAAAATTCGGGCGTGATTTCAACCGGCTCAAACTGCGATTGCGTTAAACGCACCCAGTCCTGATCAGCCACAGTGACAATGCCCAAAAACGTACAAGCAGCAAAAAAATCTTGTATCGCCAGTAAAGTTGACGCTTCACGCGCCAGCGCTTCGGTGCTGAAGAGCGCCGTAACACGGCTGCGTTGCCAGCCACCTTTGGGCGGTGGCATATCGGGCTCGCCAAATAAGGCTTGCTCAGCATCGGTCGCTGCATCAGCGTCTTCCACCGACACGCTGAGCGCATCGAGGGCTTCTAAGGCGTCACTGAGTTCATCAATATGCGCCTCTGGGCACATGATTTTGAGTTCAAACATGAATGTGTGCAGTGGATGAAGAGGTGCAAGCTCAGCGTTTATGCTGCAGCAACCACTCTTCGAGGTAATGAATATTGGTACCACCCGCCATGAATTTGGCATCCACCATCAAATCACGGTGTAACGCAATATTGGTGTTGATACCTTCGACCAGCGTTTCCGCCAAAGCCGTACGCATGCGTGCCATCGCTTGTTCGCGGGTGTCCCCGTGCGTGATGATTTTGCCAATCATCGAATCATAGTTTGGAGGCACAAAATAGTTGGTGTAAATGTGCGAATCTACCCGTACACCCGGGCCACCTGGCGCATGCCACATGGTGATTCGGCCTGGAGATGGCGTGAATTTGTAGGGGTCTTCAGCGTTGATGCGACACTCAATCGCATGGCCGCGCATTTCGACTTGTTTTTGTGTGAATGGCAATTTCTCACCCGCAGCCACCATGATTTGCGTCTTCACAATATCAATACCCGTCACCATTTCGGTGATGGTGTGCTCGACTTGTACGCGGGTGTTCATTTCGATGAAATAAAACTCACCGTTTTCGAATAAAAACTCAAACGTGCCCGCACCGCGGTAGCCAATTTTTTTACACGCAGCGACACAGCGCTCACCGATGCGGTCAATCAGCTTGCGTGGAATGCCCGGTGCTGGTGCTTCTTCAATGATTTTTTGGTGTCTACGTTGCATGGAACAATCGCGGTCGCCCAAATACACAGCATTCTTGTGCTTGTCAGTCAAAATCTGGATTTCAACGTGGCGTGGGTTTTGCAGGAACTTTTCCATGTAAACCGCCGGGTTACCGAAGGCTGCGCCAGCCTCGGCTTTGGTCATTTGCACAGCGTTGATCAATGCCGCCTCAGTGTGCACCACGCGCATGCCACGCCCACCGCCACCGCCAGCGGCTTTGATGATGACGGGGTAACCGACAGATTTCGCAATGCGACGCACCATCACTGGGTCATCCGGCAGTTCACCTTCTGAGCCCGGCACACACGGCACACCCGCTTTGATCATGGCTTGTTTGGCAGAAACCTTGTCGCCCATGATGCGGATGGATTCAGCCGTAGGCCCAATAAATTGGAAGCCACTTTTTTCCACGCGCTCAGCAAAGTTGGCGTTTTCGCTCAAAAAGCCATAGCCAGGGTGAATCGCTTCAGAATCTGTCACCTCTGCCGCAGAAATAATCGCTGGCATATTGAGGTAACTCAAAGCGGAGGCAGCGGGGCCAATACAGACGGCTTCGTCGGCTAATTTGACGTATTTGGCGTCTTTGTCGGCTTCTGAGTAAACCATCACTGCCTTGACGCCCAGCTCACGGCAAGCGCGCTGAATGCGCAACGCGATTTCGCCTCGGTTCGCGATCAGAATTTTTTTGAACATATTAGGCAATCACCACCATCGGTTGGCCATATTCAATCGCTTGACCGTTCTCGCACAAAATTTGCGTCACGGTGCCCGACATATCCGCTTCGATTTCATTCAAAATCTTCATGGCTTCGATGATGCAGACCGTGTCACCCACCTTGACGACGTCGCCAATTTCCACAAAAGATTTCGCACCTGGGCTAGCCGCACGGTAAAACGTGCCAACCATCGGCGATTTCACGCTATGACCAACAGACACTGGCTCTGCCGCTGGAATCGGGGCAGCTTCAATGACAGAAGAGCTCACGGGCGCAGCGTATTGCATGGGTTGCTGCGGGCTGTGGTGCATGACATTTTGCACATAAGGCGCGTTGCCGCCTTTCACAATACGTACCGTACCTTCAGCTTCCGTGATTTCCAATTCTGTGACATTGGAGTCTGATACCAAGTCGATCAAGGTTTTGAGTTTGCGTAAGTCCATACAAATGTGCCTCGTGTTTTTTAAGAGTTGCAATTTAACCTAAATCTAAGTTAAAAACGGTTATTTTTGGCTAACTTGCAATAATTAACGTTAATTTATAATCAAAAAAAAGAGTTCGAGTTATTTTTAGACGGCATTTTGCCAAATATTCAAATCATCTTCGCTCAATTTCCCCATTTTACGCTGCATCACGCGCCCATCGGCAGCCAACATCACAGAAAACGGTAAGCCACCAACCAGGTTTCCCCATGATTTGCTCAGAGCGATGCCTGATAAATCGGTGATGCCAATGGGGAAAGTAAGCGGTAGTTTCTTCAAAAAAATACGCACGGCTTCCGGCTTGTCGGCCGCTAATCCGACAATTTGCATGCTTTTAGCTTTGTTTTCGTTGTAGAAGCGTTCCAATAAAGGCAATTCCTCAACACAGGGCGGGCACCACGTCGCCCAAAAGTTGATGAGCAAGGGTTTTCCTTTTAGCGATTGCATGGCGAGCTTGCCGCCATCAGGCGTGTCAAATTGCATCTGCCAGAGCTCGTCCAAACCGCCAGTCATCGGCTTTTCTGGCTCTACATGCTCCTGCTTGCTTTGCCAATAAGCAGCACCAGCGCCAGCCAGTGCAGCGGCGACTGCTGCGCCAACAGTCAATAGATGTCGGCGTTGCATTCGCGGTTTAGAAGAGTCGTTCATAAAGCCTTATCAATTTTGAATCAAGAGTTTAGCTACAGCCCCTAAATCCCCACGCGGCGCACGCCCTTGACTGTCTGGCTTCAATGCACCACGTAAATCATCATAGTCATAAACCATCAAATGCACACCGATGTCGGTAGCCAAGGCTTTGCAGGGTGCATGGATACTCAGCGCTTCGACCATCCCGCCATCAAACCCTTTGATGGATCTGGCAATATAGTCCGCGCGGTGGTCGATCAGGGCAATTTCGGCAGATTTTGAATCGTCGCAAAACAGCGCAATATAGATGTCTGACAGCTTGGTCGCTGTGCCATGCCACACCGAGCCGCCCAAATACGGTCTGAAATCAGCCATGCGCTGCATCCAAACCAGTGCTAATTGTCGTAGCGCCTCTAGCTCCGCCGGCTGCGTATCGGCGCAAAACAAGGCGATGTGGTCGCGCACTTCGGCTTCCACCTCATCGTGGCTGGGTAATTCCGTACGCAAAGGCAGGCCAAGCTGCTTGACGGCGCGGCGTTTGGCTGCGCCGTAGTCCAAACCTTCCTCGACGACCAGTCTGGCTGCCGTGATGGAAATTTCAGAGGCCATATTGCCAGCGATAATAGAGTCATGCATATTCATATTTTAGGCATTTGCGGCACCTTCATGGGCGGTGTGGCCGCGTTGGCGCGCGAGGCGGGGCACAAAGTCACGGGTTGCGACGCCGGTGTTTACCCACCCATGAGCGACCAATTGCGTGCTTTGGGCATTGATTTGATTGAAGGCTTTGGGGCAGACCAGTTGGCACTCAAGCCCGATGTATTTGTCATTGGCAACGTCGTGAGTCGCATTCACAACGCCGACGGCACACCCAAGTTCCCGTTGATGGAAGCGATTTTGGACGCTGGCTTGCCCTATATCAGCGGCCCACAGTGGTTGGCTGAAAACGTGCTGCAAGGTCGCCACGTCTTAGCTGTAGCTGGCACACACGGCAAAACGACGACAACCTCCATGTTGGCGTGGATATTAGAGTGCGCTGGCTTGAAGCCTGGCTTCTTGGTGGGCGGCGTGCCTTTGAACTTTGGTGTTTCAGCGCGATTGGGTGAAAAGTATTTCGTGATCGAAGCGGATGAGTACGACACCGCATTCTTCGACAAACGCAGCAAATTCGTCCATTACCGCCCGCGCACCGCGGTTTTGAACAATTTAGAGTTTGACCACGCCGACATTTTTGACAACTTGGCTGCGATTGAGCGTCAATTTCACCATTTGGTGCGTACCGTGCCCGCTTCTGGCCGCGTTGTGTACAACGGTGCTGAGGCCAGCTTGCAGCGCGTTTTAGACCTAGGCTGCTGGAGTGAGCGCGTGAGTTTTGGTGGCAGCGAAGAAACATCGACGCATTTGACGGCAGAAGGCAGCCCAGATGATTTTAAAGTGCTATTAAATAAAGAGCAGCTTGGTCAGGTTTCATGGCATCTACAGGGTGTTCATAATCAATATAATGCTTTGGCAGCCATCGCGGCGGCGCAGCACATCGGCGTTGCGCCCAGTGTTGCTGCAAACGCGTTGACCAGCTTTGAAAACGTGAAACGCCGCATGGAGGTGCGCGGCACAGCGGCTGGTGTGACGGTTTATGACGATTTTGCACATCACCCCAGCGCCATCGCGACAACTTTAGATGGTTTGAAGCGTCAACTAGAAAAGCAGCTGGGTAAATCAGCGAAGACAGGCCGAATCTTGGCTGTTTTGGAGCCCCGCAGCAACACCATGAAGCTGGGCACCATGAAAGCGCAGTTGGCAGACAGCCTGAAAGACGCTGACCTCGTGTTTTGCCACAGCGGCGGCCTAGGTTGGGATCCGCGTGAACCCCTGGCTGTGATGGGAAAGCGTGCCCAAGTGGCTGATTCTATTGAAGAATTGTTGAGTCAAATCATGCAAGCTGTACAGCCGGGTGACACCATTGTGTGTATGAGCAACGGCGGTTTTGCTGGCATTCATGGCAAGTTGTTGGCGGCATTGCAGGCAAAGCAAAACTAATTTAAGCGATGAAGCACCTGATTCTCAATGCTGATGACTTCGCTTTTAACGCCGCGGTGTCGCGCGGCATCGTCACATTGGCGCAACAAGGGCGGCTCACTGCTACCAGTGCCATGACGCTGTCACCGCGCTGGGCAACGGATGCGCCGGCGTTGGCAGAACTTAGAGGGCAAGTTGACGTTGGTTTGCATCTGGATTGGACCAGTCCATTTGCGGTCAATATTGGCCACGGGTTGGGTTTGAAACGAGCGATGTTGTCAGCTGTCTTGGGTGGGTTTAACAAAACCACAGCGCGGGTGGTGATTGAACGCCAACTCGATGCCTTTGAGCAGGTCTGGCAAGCGCCGCCCAGCCATATTGATGGGCATCAGCATGTGCATCAATTCAAAGGCATTCGCGATGCCTTGGTGGACATCATGGCGAAACGTTACAACGGCGTGCCGAGCGATCAAAAGCCGTATTTACGTATCTCAAAAGGCGCTTTTAGCTGGCTGAATGTGAAGGCCAATGTGATTGCAGCATTAAATTCAACTGCTATTAAAAATATAGCAATTCAGGCAGATATTACTCCGGCTAGAGGCTTATTTGGCATCTATAATTTCGAGGGTTCAGAGTCTGATTTTGGCAAACTGATGGCGCAGTGGTTAATAGAAGCACCCGATCACACCATCATCATGTGCCACCCTGCTCAAGGTGGTTTGGATGCCTTGGATGAAGACGATGGCATCGCGCAAGCACGGCAGCGAGAGTTTAATTACTTGGCTAGCGATGCTTTTGCACATGCCTTGGTGCATGCCAGCGTTGACCTGAAAAAATCAATTCCGATGGAACGCCCAGAAACGACTCAATAAGTAAGTTTGCCCACCTGCAACGGCAAATCCGGCCAACAAAGCCAACCACGATGGCCAGCCCAACAAGCGCAAAGCCAAGCTGAAAACGATCTCATTGCAGACAAAGCCAACTACAGAAACCACCACGAAGCGTCGCAAACTTTGCTCGACCGAACTGGTGGTGTCGCTGAAGCTGAGATTTCTATGCCCCATGAAGCTGACAGAAAAAGCCACACAAAAAGCTAAAAAATTGGCTATTTCAGGCAAGACCCAAGGCAAAAAATGCTCAAGCAGAAAGAAAACCGACAAATGCGTCAGCCCGGCCGCCGCAGCGACGCCGAAAAACCACAGTCCTGAACTCATTGCAGGTCTAAACCCTTGCCCGTTTTTGAGCGCAACAAATAGGTAGGTCGTTGTTTGACTTCCTCGTAAATACGCCCGACATACTCGGCCAAAATGCCTATCGACAAGAGCTGAATACCGCTTAAAAACATCATGCCGACCACGATGGTGGCGTAGCCTGGTGTGTCTGCGCCAAACCAAAAGTAATCAAAAACCACCCATGCACCATAGCCAAGTGCCGCCATCGACAAGAAGAGCCCAAAGTAGCTCACAAGCCGCAGTGGCGCTACTGAAAACGCCAATAAACCAGTCACCGCGAGTGACAAAGCGCCTCGGAAACCATAGTTGGATTGCCCATCTTCGCGCGGCAGCGGTTCGTAGTCAATCGCCGTGCTGTTGAACCCCACCCAGGCGTACAGGCCCTTCATGAAGCGGTTGCGCTCAGGCAGCTGCTGCAGCGCATGGACAACATTTCGCCCCATCAGCCGGAAATCCCCCGCATTGGCAGGGATTTTCACGCGGCTGCGCCAGTTGATGAGTTTGTAAAACACGCTGGTAAAGGCGATATGAAGTTTAGATTGGTCGTGCCGCGTCTTGCGAACGGCATACACCACATCAGCACCTTGCTCCCATTTTCGTAGCATTTCAGGCAGTAAATCAACTGGGTGCTGGCCATCGGCATCCAAAATGAAGACGACTTCACCGCTTGAAGCTTCTAAACCGGCGGTTAAAGCGGGTTCTTTGCCGAAATTACGGGACAAGTTCAACGCAACGACTTGTGGGTGTTTGGCGCACAAATCAGCCATGACTTGTTCGGTCGCATCACGACTGCCATCGTTGATGATGATCAACTCTACCTGTTGCGACAATTGCCCCAATGCAGAAAGAACACGGGGTACCACAAGACCTAAGTTACCCGCTTCGTTGTAAGCGGGCATCACGCAAGAAATAGTAGCAGCAACTCTTTGGCTGGCGGGGGTTGGGTCTGTCATGCCTGTATTATGTGTGAAGACAATTGTGTTTTGGTTTGGTTTTCAGGCTTCAAGGCATTTTTTGTAGTGAACTGTTGACGATCTGCAAATCACCTTTTGCCAAATAAAAAGTTCTTATTTCAAAAGACTTGCCCGCATCTTGCGCATCAATGCTAAAAACACCTTCGATGCGTTGAATTTTCCCGTGCGTGCCACTTAGCTTTCCTGACTTCAATATTTTTTCATTTTCTAAGACAATTTCCCAATTGCCCGTATGGGTTTCAGGTGAAACATTGCTTGAATAGGTCATTGAGTAACTGTAGTTACCTGTTGGTAAAGAGAGAAAAGGCCCAAAGCTCAGCCAGCCAGCTTCAGACGCTGACCGTGGCGCCAAACGCTGATCTAGACCCTTGCCAATGGGTTTACCAATCACGGTGCTGTATTCGGTAACACCCCATTGACGGCCATTTTCAATCATCGTTATTGGACTAGCTACAGGCGGTAACTTGCTCCAAAACTCTGCAGTGCTGCTTGGCAGACAAATCATGTCATCAATGCGCCGCACACATTCGCCTCGTTTCATGGCCTGTTCAAAAGGCGCAGGTAGTTCAAACCCAGGTGTAAACGGTGCATTGGCATAAACGGCACTGGAGAGCACATACAAGTGGCGCGGCAAAAAAGGCTGATTGATGGCTAACTTGTCTGCGTTGCAGTTCAAATTGCTTCTAGCCACGTAGCCAGAATTCAGCAATTTACCGTAATACCCCGCCATTTGCATCACCCAAATATAGTGCTGGTAATGGGGGTGCGCGCATTGGTAAGTGGGGTACATGACCAGCTTGTCAACTTCCGCCATCACGGGTGCCCAGTCGGCATAATTCACTTTGCTGGGTTTCGTTGCTTCAGTATTAATGCGGTCTAGCCAAGGTCTAACGTCTTTGACTTGCAGAACGAGAGCGGTAGTCAATAAACAAGTGACAACAAGTGTCGGTAGCAAGGTTCTTTTTTTCAACAAGCTGGCGAGAGTGACAAACAAAACCAGCAAACTGACCAGCCAGAAAAACCGCCCAGAAGCGCGGAAAGTTCCTGTCAGAAAATTTAGCCAGGTCGGTAGGGGGTAAGTGAAAATTTCAACACCTGCATACCGCACACGATTCGACAAAGCGTACAAGAAAAAACCCAGTACCAAAATCAACAGCGCAGGGTATTTTTTAGGGATGGCGATGAAAGCTTTGCGATCAAAGGCCAATGCGAAAAGCAAGGCAAACGGAATCAAAAGTAGCAAGCCAGCGCCTAGGTAGTTGAACCCCTCGTGGTACGGGAATTCGTAGACAGGTCCGATACCGCACTTGAGGAGCTTGCCGCCGCCGCAAAAAGGGTGTTTTAAATCCAAGAAAAAGAAGTCGCCAAAACCTGCAAGCGGCGCTTTGCGATCTAAGTATCCGAGAGCCCACATCGTTAACCCGAGTGCGAGACCAAAAGCCAACAATCGCTTGAGCTGGACTAACCAAGGCTCGCCTTTCACGATTTGGTCAACCATAAATGCAACAAATACACCGGCAACGAAGGGTAAAAAGTAGGGGTGTACGGTTAAACCTATCAAGCTCAACGCTATAAATGCCAAGCTTGTTTTGTTGCTAGACCATGCTTTGCTGCTGCCTGAAAAATAAAAGGCTAACGCAAAAATAATGATACTTTGCATCATCAAAGCAGCGTGGTGATAGCGCGCATGAAGCACTGGCCAAGTCAGTGCAAAGCCTATCGAAATCACCAGCGCGAACAGACTTTTTGCTCCCAATGCCCGCATCAACATCACTGGGGATACTGCTTGAGCGACAAAAACCAAACCCATCCACCAACCAAAGTAGTGGAAATGCTCAGGAAACATGCTTGGAAACATCGTTAGCAGCGCCTTAAACAGCAGTGCCATCAGCGGAATACTGTCGGTCAATGCGATGGTCACGCCCTCTGGGTGGTTAAGTCGCTCTGTATGCAAGAGCGGGAAATGCCAGCTATCCCGGGCGTAATACCACCAACCAGAAATGTGTTGCGCAATGTCACCGTTATCAAAAACGACACTATTTCCCGTTAAAAAAGCCCATGGAAATAGATAGGCGACAAAGCTACAGCCGATGACAATCGCTAAAAGATAGCTGCCCAACCTAGGCATATCACGCCAAAAAGTGCTTGTCAGGGAGGTTGAACTAGGTGTCGTCATCAGGCTCAAGGTATTTTCCGTAGCGAGCTACTAATAACTTGTAAATCACCCTGTGCTAAAAAGAACGTTCGCATTTCAAACGATTTTCCAAGGTCTTGCGGTGCGATGGAGAAAACGCCTTCAATGCGGTTCGATTTGCCTTGTGATCCCATGAGTTTTCCATCGTCTAATTTTTTTTCGTTATCCAAAACAAGATCCCAATTGCCAACATGACTCGTCGGTGAAGCTTTGCTCACGTAGTCAATTTCAAAATGGTACTTGCCTACGGGCAGAGAAACACCCAGACCAAAGCTTAACCAACCAGGCTTAACGCTATCTTTGGGTATTAAGCGTCTTTCAGCCCCCAGGTTGACGACTTGCCCTATGTGGGTATTCAATTCGGCAGCGCCCCATTGTCGGCCTTCGGGAATGAGTTTGATGGGACTGGTCTCCAAGCTTAATTTTTGCCAAAATTCAGGCGTACTGCCTGGTAGACACACCATCTCTACTAATCGGCGAACGCATTCCCCTTTGCTCATGGCTTGCTGAAACGGTACTGGAAAAGTGAATTCCGGCGTGAATGGGTTGTTGGCATAAGGCCCATTCGACATGATGTACAGATGTCGATCCTGGAATGGCTGCTGGATAGTCAAATTGTCATCTTCGCAACTCTTATTTCCCCGTGCCGTATAACCAGAATTGATCAATTTGCCATAGTAACCAGCCAATTGCATCACCCAAATATTGTGCAAATAATGAAGGGGAGGGCATTCGTGAATCGGGTAACTGATGATTTTGTCTGTTTTCGCCATCACAGGTGCCCAATCTGCAAAATTCAGCTGGCTGGGCTTGACGGCCTCGGCATGGATGCGACTTAGCCAAGGTTTGACGTCTTTAACTTGTAACACCAATGCTGTTGTCAGCAGCAAGGCTACGAGCCAATGCTTTCGTTTGAGCAGAGTGGCAAGCGCCATAAACAAAATGAAGGTGCTGATGGGCCAAAAAAACCGACCAGCTGCGCGAAATGTACCCGTCAGTCCTTCTGACCAAGCAGGAAGGTCAAACGAAAATAAAACAACATCATTAAAGTGCACGTGATTGGTAAGCGTGTACAGCAAAAAACCAGCTAAAAGCAGTGTGAAGGCTGGGTAAGTTTTGGGAAACGAAATGATGAAGCGCCAGTTCAAAACCGCTGCAAACGGAATAAGAAGCAGCAAACCCGCGCCTAGGTAGTTAAACCCCTCGTGATACGGAAAGTCATAAACAGGGCCCGCACCACAGGCAATTAATTTGCCGCCACCACAAAACGGTGTAATTAAGCCTAAATAGAAAATTGTGCCGTAGCCATAGTTGGCATAGGCGGGTCTACCTGTGTAGCCCAGCAATAAAATCGCGCTGATTAAAAGGATGAGTAGAACTAACAGACGTTTCAATTGCCTCAGCCAAGACTCACCCTTGATTGCTTGGTCAATCAAGAAAGCTGTAAAAAAACCTGCTGTAAATGGTAAAAAATAAGGGTGTACCGTTAACGCCACCAAATTCAAGCCCACAAAAGCAATACTGACCGCGCTGCTAGGCCAGGTTTTTTGTCTGCCTAAAAAATACAAAGCGATGGCGTAAATGATGATGCTCTGCATCATCAGCGCAGGGTGGTGGTAGCGCGCATGGATGACGGGCCAAGTCAAGGCAAAACCAACTGAAATGAGCACTGCAAACAGACTTTTAACGCCCAAAGCCCGCATCAAAAACGTCGCCGCAACTGCTTGGCTCACAAAAACCAAACCTATCCACCAGCCAACATAGTGGAAATGCTCAGGAAACCAACTTGGAAACAGCGTTATCAACACCTTAAATGGCAAAGCCAGCAAAGGGATGCTGTCGGTATAGGCAATGCTGACGCCTGCCGGATGGTCTAAACGGGTGGTATGTAACAGCGGAAAGTGCCAGCTATCTTTGGCGTAGTACCACCAGCCAGACACGTGTTGCGCGATGTCACCGTAGTCGAAAACGGTGCTGTGCCCCATGAGAAACGTCAACGGAAACTGGTAAGCCACAAAGCCACAGGCAATCGCAATAGCTATAAAGTAGGCTGTAAAAGCCGACAAATCCGATAAATGCCGAGATTGCAAAGCCGCCACCTGCGTGAAGATGAGGTGAGCTCGTGGGTGTTTGGCTTGCATGATGTGTCGCTAGGTACCTGTATTAGAATAGTTTTCTTGATATTTTACGAAAAAGGCACAGCGCTTTGAAAAGCCTAGCAATGAACCCAGCACATTCAACGGCGCTTCCGAGCGCTGATTTTTGGTCTGGCAAGCGCGTGTTGTTGACGGGGCACACTGGCTTCAAGGGTGCTTGGCTTGCGCAGTGGCTGGTTTCTATGGGTGCGAATGTGACGGCCATCGCTTTGAAGCCCAACACCGAGCCCAATGTATTTACCCTGGCGAAAGTGAGCGATCACCTTGCGCACCACGAGCTGGATATTTGCGATGCACCCAAATTAGCCGCCATCGTGCAACAAGCGCAACCCGAAATTGTGCTGCATCTGGCGGCGCAAGCCTTGGTGCGCGAGTCTTACAGTGACCCTTTGCGCACGTTTTCAGTCAATGTCATGGGCACCGCCAATGTGTTGGATGCGCTGAGACACTGCGACAGTGTGCGCAGCATCATTGTAGTCACGACAGACAAAGTCTACGCCAACCAAGAATGGCCTTGGCCGTATCGCGAAACCGACCGCCTGGGTGGTCACGACCCCTACAGCGCCAGCAAAGCGGGCACAGAAATTGTAGTAGCCAGCTACCGTTCTTCGTATTTTGCAGCCAAGGGCGTGACTGTCGCTACAGCGCGTGCTGGCAATGTGATCGGTGGCGGTGATTGGAGTGCTGACCGCATCATCCCAGATGCTGTACGCGCATGGTCTGCCAATGAGACCTTGCAAGTGCGTCGTCCACAAGCCGTTCGACCATGGCAGCACGTGATTGAGCCACTCTGCGCGTATTTGGTCTTGGCTGAACGTGCTTGGAACGACAGCGCCGCTGCAAAAGCGTGGAATTTTGGCCCGCAAACGCATGAAGCCGCGACCGTGCGCGAAGTCGTCGGCATGGCGCAAGCCGCTTTTGGTCAAGGCCAGGTGGAATGGGGTGATGGCAAAGAAGGGCCGCACGAAGCGGGGCTGTTGACGTTGGACACCTCTTTGGCGAAAACACAGTTGGGTGTGCAATCCGTCTTTGCACTCAAAGACGCCATTGGCATGACGATGCGCTGGTACCGCGATTTACAAGCGGGGCAAACTTCCGCTGAGCTGTGCGCGCGTGATATTTCGCATTTCATCAAGCAAGCCACTGATAATGGCTGAGCGTTTTGTGGTGCAAGCCAATAAACTTGCGGGTTTGCAAGTCATCACTCGCCAGCCGATTGTCGATGCACGGGGTTGGTTTGAGCGCGCTTACTGCGCGGACACCTTTGCTGAGTTGGGCATCAATAAAACGATTTCCCAAATCAACCGCTCGTTTACGGTGCAAAAAGGCAGCGTGCGTGGCATGCATTTTCAAACCGCGCCTTTTGCAGAAACTAAATTTGTGAGTTGCCTCAGAGGCGAAGTGTTTGATGTCGCGGTAGATCTGCGTGCTGGTTCGCCCACTTTTTTGCAGTGGCACGGTGAAATTCTTTCTTCTGAGAACCAGCGCAGCTTGCTTATACCCGAAGGCTTCGCCCATGGGTTTCAAACCCTGAGCGCTGATTGTGAAATGCTTTACCTGCACACGCAAAAATTTGACCCGGCGTCTTCAAGCGGCATCAACCCGCTGGATCCACGGCTCGCCATCGATTGGCCTCTCCCAATCACTGAAATGACTGAAATGTCGGAAGGCGACAGACATCGCCCCATGATGCTCCCCACTTTTGAAGGACTTTGAAGATGAAATGCCGCCACTGCGATGCCCAAGTCACCCTGCCGTTTGCCGATCTGGGCAGCTCGCCACCGTCGAACGCGTACTTGACCCCTGCACAGCTGCATGCGCCTGAAAGCTATTACCCGCTGCGCGTGTTGGTCTGTGAAAGCTGTTGGCTGGTGCAAACCGAAGATTTTGCAGGTTTTGACGACATGTTTTCGGCTGAATATGCCTATTTCAGCTCGTTCTCCAGCACCATGTTGGCGCACGTCAAGCAATACAGCGAAGAGATGACGGCGCGTTTTGGTTTGAACGCCAGTAGCTGCGTGGTTGAAGTTGCCTCTAACGATGGCTATTTGCTCAAAAATTTCAAAGCAACAGGCATTCCCTGCTACGGCGTTGAGCCGACAGCCAGCACCGCCAAAGCCGCGCGTGAGATTGGAATTGAGTCGATTGAAGAATTTTTTGGCAAAAAATTGGCCAGTCGCTTGGTGTCTGAAGGCCGTCAGGCCGATTTAACCGCGGCCAACAACGTGCTGGCGCATGTGCCAGACATCAACGACTTTGTCAGCGGCTTTACCCTGCTGCTCAAAGACCAGGGCGTTTCCACCTTTGAGTTTCCGCATCTGCTGAACTTGGTCGACAAAGCCCAGTTTGACACCATTTACCACGAGCATTTCTCTTATCTCTCGCTCACCGCGGTCAACACCATTTTCAAAGCCAATGGCCTGAGCGTGTTTGATGTGGAAGAAATTGCCACCCACGGCGGTAGTTTGCGGGTGTTTGCCCAAAAATCAAGCACGGGTAAACATGCTTTGAGCCCCCGCGTGGCGGCCATGCTGGCGCGTGAGGAAGCTTTGGGCATGAAAACGGCTGCTTATTACGGCAAAACGCAGGCCGATGCCGTGAAAATCAAGCGCGATTTGCTGCAATTTTTGCTCAAAGCGCAAGAAGAGGGCAAAACCGTGGCGGCCTATGGCGCTGCGGCTAAAGGCAATACCTTGCTCAACTACGCAGGTGTGCGAGATGATTTGGTCAAGTTCGTCATCGATTTGAACCCTGCTAAACAAAACAAATTCATGCCCGGCTCGCGCATTCCTATGGTGGGGGCGCATGTTTTAGATACCACAGCGCCAGACTACATGCTGATTTTGCCGTGGAACCTTGAGGCGGAAATCAAAGCGCAACTGGCGGCTAAGCAACAAGTGACTTGGCAATACGTGATTGCTGTACCAGTGTTGCAAATTAGCTAAATTAGTGTTGCGGATTACCTCACGTTTACACAAAAACAAGAGCGGTACGGATAAACCCTGGGGCTTCAAGGTTAAAATGGGGGGTGTTTTTTATATAAACCTTAATTTTCCAGGAGTTTTCGCGTGATGAAAAGATTTGTTCAAATTTTGGCCTTAGCTGTGCCTTTGCTACTCGTTGCTTGTAACGGAACGACAACGACTACTGATACTACAACTGGTGCATCGACTGGCACGACTACTACGTCAGCTAGCTACACGGGCACCTACACCGGTACATCCACTGGCGTGAACTCTGGCCCAAGCACCATGATCATTGCTGCGGACAAGTCTATCAAGGGCACGTTCACCATCAACAACCGTACCGATGACAATGGCGTTCCAACGATTTACGAAGCCACCTTCGATGGTACTGTTAGCAGTACCGGTGCTGTCAATGTGAATTCCTTCTTAGAAGGCGCTTTGGTGATGATTTACACAGGGCAGATCGATGCAAATGGTTTCATGACAGGTAAATACATCGAAGCAGCACACCCAGACGACCCGTCAAAGCACGGCGTTTTCAGTTTGCAAGGTCCTAAAAACGGCGCGACAACGACCACAACCGCATCAACTGGTTCTGCCAAGAGCTGCACCGGTTCTTTTGTAGGTTCATATGATGCACCTTCACATGACGAGCGTATCCGTTTGCGCAACTTATCACTTGCTGGCCGCGGTGTTGCTGTGACTGGTAACGATGATATTGACAATGCCAATGCCGGCGGCGGCGGCGCTGACGGTGGTATTTACATGACAGGTTCTTATGCGTTTGAAACAGATGCAAATTGTAATGTTGTCAAGGGCACAACCATGGTGTTCTACGTTTACCAATACGATATCGGCGGCAAAGTGAACGCAGACGGCTCGTTTGCACTGACTTGGTCAGGCCAAGGTTCGCAAGGTGACATGACGGGTAAAGTTGATTCAAACAACAATATCACTGGTAGTTTTTACCATCCTGCGCCTGATAGTTTTGTGTATGGTGTTGTGAGTGGTAAATTCACCCCTAACGGCAAAATCTAAGCCTTAGCAGCTCAGAACTAAAAAGCCCTGCATGGTTTGCCATGCAGGGCTTTTTTATTGAAAAAATGCATCAAGCTGGTTTTGCTATCAATAAAGGCTATGTCACTCTTAATTAGTGGTATAAATAAAGCCATGTAAATCAAGTACATAGGAGCTGTGATGAAGACAGAAGACTTCCAAACCTTGAGTGC
>JAYUCJ010000188.1:0-22794 GCA_043740415.1 Polaromonas sp.
CCTAAACGGTCTCTGATGGTTAAAGTTTCTGTGTTCATGGTGATACCTCCTGTTGCTAACCCTGATCCAAATGCACGTCTCAATAGTCCCAAAATTTAAACCTTCTCAAAGTTGTCAATACTGCTTGTCTACAATTTCCTGCGTTTCAGGCCCGCTGAAACACACGTGATAGCCACCCCCCCTGTGCAGTCTGCGCGGCTCGTTCTCCCTGCGATGCCTGCGCAACTTGCGTGGTCGCTTCACTAACCAAACTCTTGGCCAATACCAGCAGTGCTTTAGACACCGGGCTGCTCTTGTTCAGCCGCAAAATAGGCACCCCCTGGTTGACCGAAGCCATCACCGCCGCCGTGTCGCTGGGGATGATCTTGTACATACCCGTGCCATAGGCCGTTTTCATGTCCTGCAGCGTGATCTCGCCTTCTTTCTCGAACCGGTTCACGATGACATGTATCTTGTCTTTGCGGTAATCCAAAGACCTGAAAACCCCGAGCAAGCGCTTGCCGTAGCGGATATACGGCATAGACACCTGCATGATCGGAAAAATCATGTCCGCCTGGTCCAGCGCGTTGATGCTGACGGCATCCAGGTTGTGCCCCACATCCAGCAGTACATAGTCATAGTGTCGCTTGGCCAGGTTCAAAATCGCATCAATATGCTCAGGTAACACATCACTGGCATGGGTTGGGTCTTCGGGCGCAGCCAGCACGCTGAAATTGTTGTTGACGTTCAACATGCTGGATGCTAAAAAAGAGGCATCCAGCCGGTGTATTTGTTGCGCCACATCGGCCAGAGTCGCTAGCGGCTTTTTGTCGGTCACATACATGGCGGCATCGCCAAACTGCAAATTCAAGTCTATCAAGGCCACCCGTTTGTTTTCTTGTGTGGCTAATGCGTAACCTAAATTGGTGGATAAAAACGTCGCACCACTGCCGCCCTTGCAAGATATAAACGCCAGCACCTTGCCCTGCGCCTGGGCATCCCCTTTTTTTTCTGCAATGCGCGCCATCGCTGGCAGCAGCGTATCGGCGCTCGCAGGTGAAGGCAAAACCTCGCGCACCCCCACGCGCATCGCTTTGATCAAAAACTCAGGGGTTTGGTCTTGGCAGATCAAGATAAACGCCAGCCGCGGGTACAAGTGGCTAAGCCGCTCCAGCCGCTCCAAATCGCCCCCTTCAACCGACGGCTGGTCCAGCACCAGCACATCCGGCGAAGCCAGGCTGGCCATGCTGGTCAGCTTATCCAGCGCCCCAGGCACAGTAAAAACATCATCCGCCGGGTTGCGCTCACGCAACAGCTTGGCAATTTCAAGCAGATGCTTTTCGTCTTTGGATACAACGGCGATTTTCAATGGAAGTCCTTTTTTTAGTTTATTGTTGGTTTTAGGTGGTTTAGCAAGCCGTCGCACTAGGTCGATAGCCTAGGCTTTCAGCCGGCATGATGACGGGAGATGACGGGATGGCTATGTCAAGAAGATCTCCGAACATGCTGATCATGGGCACAAATTGGACGGCTACACAGGCGTTTGTTTCACCCGTTCCGGCTTGACAAACACTGGCTTGAACAAAACGAATGCATGTAGCATCTGCTGGGTCATTCAGGCAGATATTGATATTTTTCACAGGGCACGTGGTGCTTGGGTCAACAGTGTTTAGCGCCAAGTTGAGGTACTTGATGGCAACTGTGCTGTCTGTAATTTCAGGACCTGCTGGCAGAGCACCCGCGGTGGTTCGAAATATGGCGTTTTGCCGCACCAAACTCATGGCACTGGTATTAGTAAAGTCTGTGACGGTTGCATCACGTGCGGCGTGCCGGGTAATTTCTTGAACTGTGTTCCAGATGAACATGGCGCGACCAAATTCAATGATTCCCAACAGCAAAGGGAAGAATATAAACAGGGCAACCAAGGCAAATTCGACCGCAGCGACACCCTGCTGGAATGACCGTAATGGTCTAAAGTTTGTGGGTTTGGAGTTCATATTGCCTCCTTAATTCATGTACCGCATGGTGGTTGATGGGGCAAGCGTTACGTCACCATAGCTGCCGTTCGTAACCGATATAAACGGAAAGATACTGCCAAGATTCATAACCAAAGTAACGGTAGCAGTCACATTTGTAGGCTTGGTACCGGTGCATGCGGCAGCATCGCAAAGAATGTCAATATCTGCTGCAACAATGGTAGGGCTGACGTTTGCACCATTAGCAGTTACCAAGGCTAGACTTTTTGCAACTGCAACAGCTGCTGTTGCTTTTGTATTGTCCGTAATTTCAATGCTAGACACTGCAGACATGAATCTTGCAGCGTCTCTGGTGGCTTTATCCAGCGCGTTGTAATACCAAAATGCTCTAGAAAATTCGACAATGCCCGCCATGATAAGAAACATCACAACAGCAAGAAACGCCATTTCCACCGCGACCGAGCCGCGTTGGCGTGCCCGAGAGAGACTGAGCTTGTGCAGCTTGGGTAGTGTGTTGTTCCGCATAATAGTCAGTGGTAAAGTTTGATGTCTTTTGTCAACGTTGAATCGGGAATCAATCCAGCAAACTCCATGTGCAAATTGTTTGGTAAATTTGATTGAATCGTCATGAAAAATCTACCAACGCCAAGCACTTTTATTGTTTGGCAAGAATTTCCACCACTAGATTTTTTTGTACCAGAAAGCGTGGCGCAATCAACCAATGCTAAATTAAGCACTCGACGATCTGCAACGCCTGGCCCATTTGATCCAGGTGGTGTAGCAAATGCTGCAGTGTTATAGGGTGCTGCGCTTGCACCGGCTGGATATGCAGCTAATGCTACTGGTGTTGGACCAGTTCCAGTAGCGCCTGTGGGATACAACTTTGGCCAATCTGCAGTTGAGTAAGGCACATATCCTCCTGCAGGAGGCGATGCCGCGTATTGAACTGCATGGTTGTATGCCCAGAGCGTGCCATATTTAACATTGGAAGGCTGTGGAACTATTGGTTTGTGTAGGGTTGCGTCTAACTGAATAGACTGTTGCGTAGGCTCATTTTGCATCCAAATTTTCGGTATTTTTGTATTAACAGAAGGAGCATCTAACTTAATAGAACCACCAATGTTTACTTTGTATTCTTGTACGTTCTTATCTGGAGGCGCACTTGCGACTTGACAGCTACCAGCACCATTTCCATAAATATTGAAACGTGAGTTGAGCTCTTTGTCTGCGCTTGCTGAAGTTCCTGTGTTGACATACACATATCCTGGTAAAGAGCTGATAATCGATGTTGTACCTCCACACATATAGGGTGTCAAACTCGAAGCGCTAGCATTACTCGGAGTGCATGCCGAGTTGTCATTGGCTGCAGGCGGTACATCTACAGGATTAAGCAAAAATTTCAGTGCTGCATTACCCAGAGGATTGATATCCATAATGTTGTAGCTGATTCCTCTTCTATAACCATACTCTTTCAACTCATCAACTAGGCCAGTATGCGGCAATGCGCTATATTTTGTGGTTTCGAGTGCACAAACCGCAATGGGGGCAACGCCTAAAGCATATCTGCCCGCAACGGCACGACCAAAGGTATTGGTCGAACTGGTCGATGAAACAGCTTGCATAAAGTTGGTGTTGACTTTGCCGTAGTCCGCGTCAGTTCCCGTATTACTTCCCCTAGTATCAATTTTTACGAAAAATATGGTGCTTGGTACGAGTTTCGCGGCCGTAGCGTCAAGCCAACTCGCATCCGCTGTATCTGGCGAAGCGCTGAACTTGATGGTGGCATCGGCGAGTCCGACAGCGGTCTGGAATTTAAATTTATGGAGTGCTGCCACGGCTTTAGCATCAGTTACAGCGGCATCGATCCCAGTTGTGGTTCCTACCAATCGCCTAGCTCCAGCCAAGGCAGCCGCATCTGCCGCGTTTTGCAACTCGGTCTTTCGGTCATAAGTTTGTGCCAGATCAAGCGACAGTCCCATAAAGCCAAAAACCGTGGTCAAGGCCAGGCCAAAAATAATGGCAACCGCACCGCGCTGCTTGCTTTTGCTAACTAGATTTTTGAAGGGTGATCTCATCACAATCTCCTTGTCTGTCTTTCAGAGCTTGGCTTAATTGCCAATGCCTATGGTGAAAGAGCTTGACTGTGGCTTAGGTTTTGAATAGGAGTTTTGGTATTCGGCATACCCGCTTGCAGCCGCTTTGCCGTCCAATCCCAGCACGGGGTCGGTGTTGGCCATCGCATTGGGGTTGATGGTTTGCTGGGCATTCAGCAGGCGGACCGACTTGCCGAACTGGGCGTCTAGGTTGGGGGATCTGCTGGCGCAGCCACCGACTAAGGTTAGCAGCAGGGCAGCGCAGGCTACGCTGGCGAGGCGCGTGGAACGGGCAGAACTGTCGAGACGAATGTGAGTGCGTTTCATGGTGTGGCTCCTCTATTTAACTTCTAAACCAATAGCAGGGGTGGCAGGCTTTGCAGGGGCGGGGGGCTGCGCGCCTTCCATCTTGCCGCCCAGGAAAAACTCGGCACGGCTGGGTTGGATGTACCCATCGGTGGGCAGCTTGTAATTTGCCGGCAGGGGTTTGACCAAATGCGGGGTGATGATGAAGACCAGCTCGGTCTGGTCGTTCTGGAAGTCGCTGCTGCTGAACAGCGCACCCAGCACCGGCACCTCGCCAATGCCAGGTATGGCTTTGATGTTGGTGGTGACGTTGTGTTTGATCAAACCGCCAATGGCAAAGCTTTGGCCGTCAAACAACTGCACCGTGGTGGAGGCTCTGCGGGTGGTGAACGAAGGCAGAATGGCCGTGCCACTGATACCCGAGGCGGTGATGCCGATGCCGTCTTTGTTCAGGTCAGACACCTCAGACAAGACCTTGAGGTTGATACGTCCCCCCTCCAGCACCGTGGGGGTGAACTTGACGCCGACACCAAACTCTTTTTCTTCCAGCGTGATCTTGCTTGACCCATTGCCGGCATCGGATTGACTGACGGGGATAAAGATTTTGCCACCCGCCAAAAAGCTGGCATCTTGCCCGCTGATGGCCATGATGTTGGGCTCGGCCAGCACTTTGATCAAACCATTCTTACGCTGGGCGTCAGCGCTCAGCTTGTCGCCATTGCGGTTGTTGATGCCGCTGAGTGTGCTAGCCGTGTTGGTGAGCAGGTTTGAAAACAGCGCAGTCGTCCAGCCGCCAATGAGGCGGGTGAAGCCGACGCTGGCACCGAGCTGGTCGGTCAGTGATTTAGACACCTCTGCCACTTTCACCTCCAGCATGACCTGCTGGGGTGCAGAGATGGACATCATGTTGACGACTTTGGGTGCAGCCGATGCGCCACCACCACTTCCGCCTGAAGCTGGTGCAGCACCTGCCGATGCGCCACCGCCAGAACCGCTGCCACCAGATGCCTGCCCGCTGCGTGAGCTGCGTTGAACATAGGCGGTGGCGATGGACATGATCTGGTCGGCTTTCACCACGTCAGACACCGTGCCCGAAATAATTACCGTGTCTGCAGCGGTGGTGAGCTTGATGCCTTTTTCACCGGGCAACAATTGGTCAATGCGGGAGCGCAGCGCCACCGTGTCGATACCGACCGAAATGTCGATGATGGTGGCATCGTTGTTTTTGTCCCAAATGATCAAGTTGGTCGATCCGGTTGTTTTGCCCAGCATGTAAACCTCACTCGGGTTGAGCAAAATCACGTCGGCAATGCTTGCGTCACCCACGGACAGCCGCGTGGCGGGGGTGGGCAGGCGCATGAGGGTGGATTTGCCCTCAAAAAGATTCATCTGCGGTGCCAGCTCGACACGGCGGGTGACAGGGACTGCAGCAGGAACCATGGCTTTAAGCGGGTCAGCATTCGCTTGCGGTGCGGGCATGACGGGTTTGGCCGCAGGCATGGGTGGTTTTTTCACCGGTGTGGGAGCTTTTTGGGTAGTTAATATGCCGGTCTCCACCGCGACCTGGCCATTGGCCAGCGTGGTAGCGCCCATGGCGGTAGCCACAGCGACTGCGCCTAAAACTTTGGTGCCTTTGCAGAATGTACGCATAAAAATTCTCCTTAGTTCTAAGTGTTGTTGGTGTTCTTGGTGTTTTTAAAACTCTTGGTAGCTTCGGCTGAGTCCTTTGATCACCTCGACCTGCACCATGGGTCTAGCCTCAACAGGGGCTGGGAGTGGCGCGGGTGCAGCTGCGGCAACAAAGACACGTTTGACCGCTGGTTTGGCCACAGGCTTAGGTGCTGCCACAGCGACGGGTTTGGCTTCTTCTACCGGTGCTTTGGCATCCAGCAAGCTGGCTTTGGTCGCGCCCTCGGTGTTGACAGGGGTCGTTTCTATCTGGTTGCGCAGCACCAAAGACAAGGTGCCGACGCTGCGGGCCAAGTCGAGCTTTTCAGCCTGAATGGGTGTCAGTTCCAGCGTCACGGCGTTGACGACTTTGGGCTTGGTTTCATCGCGGCTGGACTCTTGGGCGATGGCGAGCACCAAAATGCGCTCCAGCACAATTTTGGAGATGGGTTTTTCTTTGTTGCCATTGCTCTTGGTACCCTCTTCCTGGGTGTTGACCAAAATGTCCACAAAATTGCCGGGGAGCGCAAAACCGGCGACACCGACCACGTCATTGACCCGCACCGTCATGGCACGTTTGCCATCCGCCACCACGGCAGACAGGCCGCCCGTGGTGCCCGGCGGTGCCAGTTTGCTCTCCATGATCGGCTCGCCGCGTGCCATGCTGGCCCGTGCTACGCGTGTTTCAAGCAGTTTGGGGTCGGTGAAAGCGCCTGGCGGTACAGAGGTCGCCGGCCAGTCCACCATGTTCACCAGTTCTGGGGTGACTCTGCCCCCCAGGCTGATATCCGCCTTGGCAACGGCCACTTTGTTGGTGTTGCCTCCGGCTTGGGAGTTGATCCACTGGGCGGCTACGACGACGGCACCAATGGCAACCGCAACCGCAACCACCATCATGACCATAGCACGTGTATTTCTCATGTTTACTCTCCTTGAAGCCTATAAGCCGTTAATCTTTTAATCTTTTAAATCTTTAAAAATCGCAACCTCAAGCGCCGACAAAGTAGTTGTTCCAAGCCCAGTCCAGCACTTTTTCGTCCAGCACCGGGGTGCGGTTTTCGTACATAGCCAGGTCGCGCAGCTGTACCAAAATGTCGCGTGGGTAGCAGGCCAAAAGCGGACACGACTCTTTGTAATGGTGCTCACGCAGCAGGTAATGGAAAGCGTCGTTGTCGTAGGCAATGCCGTACTGGGTGCACATGTCTTTGAAAATTTTCTCGTACTGCGCCTCGGTCAACGGCCCGACGTGGATCTTGTAGCCAATGCGGCGCAAGAAAGCGCCGTCCGTTAGGTCTTCCGGTGGGAAGTTGGACGAAAACACCACAATCACATCAAACGGCACCAAAAACTTGTAGCCGGTGTGCAGCGCAAGGTAATCGATATGCCTGTCCATGGGCACAATCCAGCGGTTCATCAGCTCCACAGGTGAGCAGCGTTGGCGCCCCAGGTCGTCAATGATGAAAATACCGTTGTTGGCCTTGAGGTGCGGCGGTGCTTGGTAAAAGCGGGTGCCAGGGTCGTACTGCAGGTCCAGCATTTCCATGGTCAACTCGCCGCCGGTCAACACCGCCGGCCGCGCCGCACGTACCCAGCGGACATCGACGGACTGGCCGCGGTCGAACGATGCGCTTGGCTCGGCAGCACCGAAGGTGGCAGCGCCGGTGACGGACTTATGCACCAGCGAGTCATACACCTGCACCACTTCGCCATCCACCAGCACGGCGTAGGGCACCAAAATGGCGCCTTTGAGCAAGCCAGCCAGGCGCTCTGCCAAATAGGTTTTGCCACTGCCGGCAGGGCCGTGGATGAAAATGGCACGGCGTGAATTCATGGCCGCACCTAGTTGGTCCAGCACCAGCGGGTTGATCACCACGTCGTCAAACTCGCGCGACATGTCCGCCCGCACCACCCGCATGTCCGCCACGCTTTGGGCTTGCACCTGGGCGCAATAGGCTTCTAGTGTCACAGGTGCTTGGCCAGCGTAGGCGTTGCGCGTCATGAACTCATTGGCCTTGGCGCGACCCAGCTCGGTCAGGTTGTAGGTCAAATCCGCATCGGTGCCGCTGCCGCCACGGCGGACCACTTCGCACAGCTTTTCAGAGCGCATGAACACAATCAAGGCATCCAGCACGCCGACGTTGAGTTTTAAATGCGCCGCCAGCTCGACCGACTGCATTTGCCCGCGAACCGACAGCACCTTGGTGACCAGCTCGATCAAAAACAAAAATGGCAGCCCGGTGTCTTGTGGCGTGCGTGGTGCGACAGGCAAAGAATGGGAGGCAGTTTTAAGGTCAATTACCTTACGTTCTGTTTTCATTTCAGTAAGCATGTCAACCTCCTGTATTTGTTAAGTGGCTTATGAAAAAATAGGCCGACCCTGCGTCAATAAAATGACGTGAATCAAGGTGCCTATCGCAATAGCTACGGCATAGGGCAGGTTGCCAGCAGAGCTTGGAAGTTGCTCCAGCTGCGCATTGCCACCCGATAATTTTTTGAACAAGGTCATTACCAGCAACACATGAATGTTGCCGATGGCTTGGCGCAGCACGCCATGCCAAAGTGCCACCACGATTGCCAATACACCACCAACCACCAATGTCGTCAAAACAAGGCCAATGGCTGAGCCAGCATCCAGAAACGATCCCGCCATCGCCATCAGTTTCACATCCCCCGCGCCCATGGCGCGCAAAGCGTAAAGAGGTAAAAATAAACCGAAGCCTGTCAACATGCCATAGCCCCATTCTTTAAAGCCATAGAACTCGTTAAAGGTGACATGAATGACGAGGCTTAAAACCAAGCCGGTGAGCACCAGCCCATTGGGAATACGACGAAATTGGATGTCGTAGACGGCAGCGATGGTGACCATCAGCACCAAAACACCGTACCGTATGAGGAGGGATGTGCCATCTAATCGGAGTGTTTCAATGAATGACATGATCGTCTTTCTTATTGTTTTTTTAGACGGTTTAAGCCAACTTTGTGATTAACTTAAGCACAACTGCCTGTGCCAGAGACCGCAAAAGTCACGCAATTTGCAGTCAAAGTAAAAAAAGTTGAGAGACTCGTGCCCACAGCGCCAACGCCCCCAACAATAAGAACCGCAATCAGAGAGCCAATCAGAGCATACTCAACAGAAGTCACAGCGTCTTGTTGTTGCCAAATTGCCTTGGCCTGCTGCATTAAAAAAGTGAGATGGTTCATGATTTTCCCTTGCCACTTAAATTATTGTTTTGTTGCGAAGGAGGCATCACCCCTTCCTGCGGTGATGTCCTTATAGGTCACTGATCAGTGGTTAGGCGCAGTTAGTAGACGCAGCGCCACCCAAGCCCACAGCAATCGAGCTGAATGTGAGGCACAATCTTTTGCCTATTACAGTGACGCCACCAATAATGAGCACAGCAATCAATGCAGCGATCAAACCATACTCAATCGCTGTGACACCGTCTTCTTCGCGGATGAATTTTGTGATGAAGTTCATGATGATTTCCTTTTAAGTTAACGTTAACAAAGTAGAGACAGGAGTACCGTCAAAGTAGCTGGACGCTGTTGCACTGACCCTAAAACATTGCAACAGCTACCAACCGCTTTCACCAACCAATATGCGTCAACTGCTTGTAACATTTGATACATATCTGTTGATCGACCTCGCTTGCCGATACAGCTTTTGTTGGTTAGAACTTTAGCAGCACTTTGGCGGTGTCTGAGAGTAAGTTTACGCTTGTAAAAAAGGGATTGCAATCCTCTAAATGGGTGAATATTCACATGCCAAAAAAATAGGAACTAAAGAGTTATATGGTAGTTGATAGTCAAAAATAGCGCATAAGTAAACAATAGCTTGCTATCATTTTTGATTAAATAGCTTTAAGTAAGTTTTAAGAAAAATGCGAATCAAATGTAATTTTATGTAAATTCACCAATATTTTGAGTTGAACTTGCCGTGTGAAAAGTATCAAATTAGAATCAAAAAAGGCGATTCTTTATGCAAGTTGTTACACTTGATGAGAATGGAAAATTAAGTTTCACCTAAAGCACGGGAAGAAAAGTTGCTGATTTGTAACAAAGATGACCCGCAATGCAAGCTGCGTCGACAATCTGTGAAGCAAGAATATGAGAAATGCCCACGTTGGCGGGGCATCCCTACATATTTTGTAATCTTTTGATTTTTCACACAGCCTGTGAAGGTGACTGTTACATTATTTTTGAGTGTTTGCCTTGTCTAAAACAATATGCCCAACCACCCAAAACCGGGGGTGAATGTCTTCGATGATGTGGTAACCATTGCCTATGATTGGCGGACGTAAATTAGTGGCTACATTTCGCTCAGGCCACATAATGACTGTGTAGGCAGCCACATAAACTGCAGGCGCTGCAAATATCGGGATTAACCATTTCGGAAAGCTGATTCGGACGTCAGCAGGTGTCCATGAACGCCAAAGCCCTGCTAATAATCCAATAACAATAGTCATATAAACCAAACTAACTGGCATAACCATCAAGCCATCAACCAGACCAGCTGCTATGCCAGCTGACAATGCGGCAACTACAGGTAGTGCTAGTGGCATTCTTTCAACACGATCAATGTCGATAAGTTTTTTCCAGCGCAGGATGCCGAAAGTTATAAAAAACAATAACGCGCCTGTAAATGGAATACCCCATTCAGCTAAGAACTGCATAATGAAATTATGCGGATGCGCCGAAGTTTTGAGATCGACCAGCATGGCCGTCATCATGGGGCCTGCACCCAGCCAGGGGTGTTCACTCATCAACCGAAATGCCTCTTGCCAGAGATACACACGCCCGCTTGAATTCCACATATCACGCCTAGCTGATGCATCTAAAGCCAAGTCAATATCCACGCCGCAAAGAGCAGGAATAACGAACAGCATCAACACATACAAAACAAAACCACCTGATGCGGTAATCAATAACCACTTGGCATATTGCTTCCACAAATGTTTGTCTGCTTTTGTAAATAACCAAACGACTGGAATAGTTATTGCCAATGCCAGCATGTAAGCACGTGTACTAGTTAAAAATTGGTATGCCCAATCAAACATTAATACAAATACTATGGCATTTCGGCAAGCTAATTTGGGATATAGCACCAATATGGCCAATACAAACGGTACGGTCCAAATTAAAAACTGCGCATAAAACCGGATATTTGAGAAACCTGTGATTAAGTTATACGGCACCAAGACTTTTGAATACATCAAGATGTCGATGTAATAAATCAGGTTTAGCGACACGTATACAGCCTGAATAAACACAAATATGACGGCCAATTGCTTTAACAGTGTGGCATCTACTTTGGGGAACAAACTGATGCAGAGCAAGGCGACAGAAAAGAGCATCGCAAACTCAAGCGATGACCAAAATGGCATGGGTGATAGCCAAACAGCTAATATGCCCCATAAAAAAACCGAAGCAATAGCCCAAAGCAGCTTCAGACTGAGTTTTGCAAACCACAAACTCACCGTCAAAGTCACGGCAACGAGTACGCTGCTCAGTAAACGTTGCGAATCATGCGGTACAGCCATCTGAAAATACGGCGCAACCGCTAGTATCAACAGCGCGACTAAGAATAATGCGACATCTTTAAAGTGACTATATTCTTTAAACATATTAAATATTTTCAGAACCTTGAAGCAAAAATGTCTACAAACAGGCTCTTGAGCGACTTGTTGACAACCATCTACGGCTTCATTTGTCAAATCTTTATCACCAACATCTTGCAAAAATACGCTTCTGGGCGTTTGCTTGTGAAATCCTCAAATTTAGTGAGAAGTGCAGGGTAAGCGTTTTTAGGGTCATAAATACGCCTATAGCCGGCGTATTTATTACCTAAGGTGCTATTTATTAGATAGCATTTTCTCAACGTCAGCCAAATCCAAGCCATACATCTCCGCAAATTCAGCGGTCTTTTTGCCGCTGCTGTCGAAGGCGCGTTTGAGGGCGGTTTGTTTGGCTTGTTTGGCGTCGTGCTCGGCCAGGGCTTCTTCTAGCAATGCCGTGGCTTCTGCATCGGCGTTTTGCACGCGTAGCTGGTAGTCTTGGCGGCTCAAGCCGGAGGCGACGAAGGCTGCGATGAGCTGTTTGCGGAAAATCGGGCGCAGGTTCAGCTTGGTGCGGGCTTTGGCGTTGCTGATGACGCGGCGGCGAAAAAGCTCTAAGAGGGCGAGGTAGACGTGTTCTGGCGACACGTCTTCCACGGCGTTGCCCTGCAAATCATGGCGTTTGTTGCCGTCCGCCACGCACTGCAGGTAGCGGGTGGAGCGGGCGTGGAAGCCAAGGGCGGCTTTGAGGCTGTCTTTTTTGAAAACCTCGGGGTGCGCGGCCATCAGGTCTTGGTAGGTGCCCAATTTGAGCGGCAAGAAGGCGCTGCCGAACAGGTGCGGGTAGAGCTCAAACAGCTTTTGCAGGACGGGCTGGACGTCAATTTTGGGTTTTGCAGTTTTAACGTTCAACGGTGTAGGTTCTGAGCCTGTTTCAGAGACTGGCAACGTGATTTCTGGAGTTTGTGTTGATTCGGTCATAATTTTATGATGCTATATTTTTAATAGCTGTTAAGGCAATAAATACGCCGGCTAAAGGCGTATTTATGGGGTAAAAATGGATGAATTCGGCTTTTAGGACACATTAAGCTGATCAAAGACTGCTAAACACCTCTTTGGCGGCTGCAATCGTTTGGGCAATGTCATTATCGCTGTGCGCGGCGCTGACGAAGCCGGCTTCGTAGAGGGCGGGTGCGATGTAGACGCCGCGGTCCAGCAGGCCGTGGAAGAGCTGGTTGAAGCGCGGGCTGTCGGTGGTCATGACTGTGGCGTAGTTCTGCGGCAGCTCGTTCATCAAGAAAAAGCCAAACATGCCGCCTTGGCTGTCGCCACAGAAGGGCACACCAGCGCTGTGAGCGGCTTGGGTTAAGCCGGACACCAAGCTTTGCGTTTTGCGCCCTAGTTCCTCGAAAAAGTCCGGTTTTTGTATTTCTTTCAAGGTCGCCAAGCCGCAAGCGGTGGCCACTGGGTTGCCCGACAAGGTACCAGCTTGGTAAACCCCGCCCAGCGGCGCGAGGTGTTCCATGATGGCGCGGGAAGCGCCAAACGCCGCCAGCGGCATGCCGCCGCCTATGACTTTGCCCAGCACGGTGATGTCGGGTTGGATGCCTAAAACAGCCTGAGCGCTACCCAGCGCCACACGGCAGCCAGACATGACCTCGTCAAACACCAGCAAAGCGCCGTATTCAGTGCAAAGTTCGCGGCAGCGGGTGGCAAAAGCGGGGCTGGCGCGGACGAAGTTCATGTTGCCGGCGATGGGTTCTATCATCACGCAGGCCAGTTCTTTGCCGTGCTGGGCAAAGGCTTGTTCCAGTTGGGCGATGTTGTTGAACTCTAATACCAAGGTGTCTTTCACCACGTCAGCCGGCACGCCCGAGCTGGTGGGGTGGCCAAAGGTGGCCAGACCTGAGCCGGCTTTGACCAAGAGCGAATCGGCATGGCCGTGGTAGCAGCCTTCAAATTTGATGAATTTGACGCGGCCGGTGACACCACGCGCCAGGCGGATGGCGCTCATGGCGGCTTCGGTGCCAGAGCTGACGAGGCGCACCATCTCCATCGACGGCACGAGTTTGATGATCTCTTCGGCCAGTTCGACTTCACGCTCAGTTGGTGCGCCGAAAGAAAAGCCATCCAAAGCGGCTTTTTGCACGGCTTCCAGCACGGCGGGGTGGCCGTGGCCTAGAATCATCGGCCCCCAGGAGCCGATGTAATCTATATAGGGCTTGCCGTTGGCATCCCAAAAGTAGGCGCCTTGGGCGCGGCTGACAAAGCGGGGCGTGCCGCCGACAGCTTTGAACGCACGAACAGGGGAGTTGACCCCGCCTGGGATGACTTGCTTGGCGCGCTCAAACAAAATGGCGTTGTTGTCATGGACTGCTGCGCTGTGTAGGTTATTAGTTGTATGCATGGTTCGAATTTTTAAGAGAAGTGCGCAAATCGGTGCTTAGTCATCGATAACCCGTAGTAACCTAAGTAACAAGTGGGCAATTTGTCGGATTAAGCCTACACCTAAATGTTAGAAAATGTAATTTAGAGCTAATGCTGTCCTACAATGGGTTCAATTCTAATCTTTGCGAGAAGGCGACGCTGGTGGTGACTGATTCTAAAACTTGGCTGTGTTTGATTTGTGGTTGGTTGTATGAAGAAAAGTTGGGTTCGCCTGATGATGGCATTCCACCAGGCACACCTTGGGCGCAAGTGCCTATGAATTGGACATGCCCAGAATGTGGTGCACGCAAAGAAGATTTTGAGATGGTTGAGATTTAATAAAGTCTTGGAGAAATACTATGGTTGCATCCGGTACAGCATTGAAAATACTGGTCATTGACGACAGTAATACGGTGCGCCAAAGCGCAGAAATGTTTTTGCGGCAAGGTGGCCATGAGGTGTTCCTGGCCGAAGATGGCTACGATGCCCTCGCAAAAGTGAGTGACCACCAGCCTGACCTGATTTTTTGCGATATTTTGATGCCGCGCTTGGATGGTTACCAAACTTGCGCCATCATCAAACGGAATCCTAACTTTGAGAATATTCCAATCGTCATGCTGTCGTCAAAAGACGGCGTTTTCGACAAAGCGCGTGGTCGCATGGTCGGCGCGCAGCAATATTTGACGAAACCCTTTGTGAAAGACGCTTTGCTGCAATCGGTGCAGTATTTTGCGGGTAACAAAGCGGCTTAACGCTGACAAATTAATAAGTAATTAGAGATCAAGAAAGAGATCAAGATGGCAATTCATAAAGTACTCGTGGTGGACGACTCCAAAACGGAGTTGATGTTTATTTCTGATCTGTTGCAAAAAAATGGGTTTGAGGTCGCCACTGCGGATGGTGGCGAGCAGGCCATGCAATGCCTTGCGGCGCAAAAGCCAGATTTGATTTTGATGGATATCGTGATGCCTGGGAAGAATGGTTTTCAGCTCGCCAGATCTATCAACCGTGACCCTTTGTACGCGAGTGTGCCCATTATTTTTTGCAGCAGCAAAGACCAAGAAACCGATAAGTTGTGGGGCATGCGCCAAGGTGCGAAGGATTACATCACCAAACCCTTTAATTCTGAAGAGTTGGTTGCCAAAATAAGAGCGCAGGGATGAAGTTGAGCTGGATTTGATCTCGAAAATATGGATAAAAAGCAAAAATTACGCGAACTTCAAACCCGTTTAGCTGAAAAGCTTCAGGCCGTACGCTCTGGAGATGTGGCTTCTGCTGCTGCATGGTTGGCTGTGGAAGCTGGTGGAAATAAATATCTTTTTCCATTGAGCCAGTCGGGTGAGATCTTTCCACATAGTGCGATACAAAAAGTAGCGCACACGCAGGACTGGTATTTAGGCGTCGCAAATATGCGAGGCTCACTTTTTGGGGTGGTCGATTTCTCAGGTTTTGTCCTGGGGGAGCGCAGGGCTGCACGACATGAGTTGGCGCGATCAGAGGCGCGTTTCGTGACACTCAATAGCACACTTGATGTCAACTGCTCGCTTTTTGTGGATCGACTTGATGGGTTGCGCAGTATCGTGTCGTTTAGCGAATCTCAAGACCCTGTGGCAGGATCACCCGAGTTTTATGGGCATGTCTATGCAGACGCAAATGGCACGCTCTGGCAGGAAATCAACCTGCAAGTTTTAGCCCAGCAACATAGTTTTTTAAATATCAACACTTAAAGATGTCTCTCAAAGGTCAACGCATGTCCGAATTAAACTTATTTCAAAAACTTTTTTCTCGCAAAGCTAAATCAGCAATTGAAGAAGACGCATCCTTACCGAGTTTTGAGTCAACGCGGGCAGCTATGGACAGTGAGCCTGGTGTTGAAAGTACGTTGATTCAAGAGCAAATGCCAGTTTCACCAGTACTCGTTGAAACCATGCAGCGCGATGCAGTGATGCAGACTGACAGTGCCGTGCCATCGGGCGAACTTTTGTATATTCCTGTGTTGGGTAAACGAACGGTAGCTGCGCACCAGCGAATATTGGCAGCTTTGCTTGCGCTTTCATTGGTTGTTTTGGCGATGGTCACTTTTTTTGCGCTGTCGCAGACTGAAAAAGTGTCGCAGCAATTGTCTGCTACAGGACAAGCGCTGATGCAGTCCCAGCGGCTGGCGAAATCTGTTTCCCAAGCGATTGTGGGTACGCCACAAGCTTTTCCAGATGTTAAAGATAGTTCCGAGGTTCTTTCTCGTTCTGTGCGTGCGTTAAAAACGGGTGATGAGCAAATGCGCATAGAGGCGGTACCTGCAGATGCGCAAGTTAGTGTTGACGTTATTTCTCCAATGATGGAGAAAGCAGAGAAAAATGCAAAAACCATCATCGGTCAACAGAAAATTTTGACCCAGGTGGGTACGGCTTTGCGCACCATCAACCGTCAATCGTCAGATTTGCTGGAGGTCGCTGAAACAGTTTCATCATTGAAGCTTCAACAAAATGCGGCACCGACGGAAATCTCTGCGGCTGGCCAATTGGTGATGTTGACTCAGCGCATTGGTAAATCAGCCAATGAGTTTTTGACCATGGAAGGTGTCAACCCTGAGGCGGTTTTCTTATTGGGTAAAGACTTGAATTCATTCAAAGAAATTACACATGGCTTGCAATCTGGTAGCGCTGAGCTGAGACTTGCCGGCACAAAAGACGTGCAAACTTTGGAGCGGCTCGATGCATTAACCAAGCTTTATGAGCAAACGCGGGTTCAAGCGGGTGCGATTTTGGGGAATTTGCAGGGTATCGTGTCTGCTCGCGAAGCTCAGGTTTCCATTCTGTCTGATAGTGAGCCGATGCGCCGTAGCCTAGAAGAGTTGCAAACTAAATTGTCTGGCGATTCTGGTTTGAGTCCAGCTTCGATTTTGGCATTGGTTTTAGCGACACTTTTTGCACTTGCCTGTGCTGGCGGACTTTGGCGTGTGTCGTTGCTGGACAGCAAGCGTCAACAAAGTGTTGCGCAAGCGCAGCGATTGACGGCGGAAAACCAAGAGTTGCAAGCCAAACGTGTGAATGATGGCAATCAAGCGGCCATTTTGCGGTTGATGAACGAGTTGCAAGCCGTTGCTGAGGGCGATTTGACCCAAGAAACAACGGTGACTGAAGATATTACAGGTGCTATTGCCGACTCGGTGAACTACACCGTTGAGGAATTGCGAATTCTGGTAGGAAACGTGCAAAGCACGGCTAGTCGTGTTGCGCAGACGACGGCGCAGGTTGAAAATACGTCGACGGAACTTTTAGCGGCTTCTACTGAGCAATTGCGAGAGATTCGTGAAACAGGTCAATCCGTACTCGATATGGCAGGTCGCATCAACTCCGTTTCAGTGCAAGCGCAAGATTCAGCTTTGGTTGCGCGCCAATCTTTGGTGGCTGCAGAGTCGGGTTTGTCTGCTGTGCAAAATGCGATTGGCGGTATGAATTCCATTCGGGATCAAATTCAAGAAACATCCAAGCGCATCAAGCGACTGGGCGAATCGTCTCAAGAAATTGGTGAAATTACAGAACTTATTTCAGATATTACCGAGCAAACCAACGTATTGGCTTTGAACGCAACGATTCAAGCGGCCTCCGCCGGTGAAGCGGGTCGCGGCTTCTCTGTGGTTGCGGAGGAGGTGCAGCGTCTGGCTGAGCGTTCTGCGGATGCTACACGTCAAATTTCTGCATTGGTCAAGGCGATTCAAACCGATACACAAGATGCGGTGGCTGCGATGGAGCGATCTACGCATGGTGTGGTTGAAGGGGCAAAGCTGTCGGATACGGCGGGTACAGCGTTGACGGAAATTGACAAGGTATCACGTCGATTGGCAGAGCTGATTGAACAAATTTCAAAAGCGACGTCAGCTGAAGCGGCGTCGGCAAATTTGGTTGCAAATAATATTCAGCATATTTTTGCTGTTACTGAGCAAACTGGAGAGGGTACACGGACAACATCGCAACAGGTTCGTGAGCTTTCCCAAATGGCCAATGAATTACGTGAGTCGGTGTCTCGATTTAAAATTGCTTAAAACTGAATAAATCATTAATTCGACGTTACAATAATATTTTAAATTTATGCAACTTGTTGATTCGCAAACCATGCCAGATCAAAATTTAATTGTTAAGGATCTTGGCCCACTGTCTTGGGTTATGGAGGAGCTGCGTAAATCTTTTGACGTTTCGATTAAAGGCCTCAAACGGTTTTTATTGGAGACGAATGCGACACAGTCTGATTTGTCGGCTGTTGATGCGGGGCAATTACTAAATGCTAAGCAGCATTTTCACCAAGTATTTGGTGCATTGAAAGTTTTACAAATTGAAGAGGCGGCCATCCTTGCGGACGCCATGGAGACTGTTGCCGGTAAATTTGTGCAAAAACCAGTCACGGTAACGGAGAATGCGGTCAGGAAGCTGGAGCATGCCAGCTTTGCTGTGCTTGAATATTTAGAGTCGCTACTTGCAAGCAAAAATGCTTCTTCCATAGGTTTATTTGTTCAATATCGCGATATCAAAGCGCTTGCTGGTTTTGATCGTGTTCACCCAGCGGATTTATGGCTTAGGCAGCCCTTCCAATGGTTGCAGCCCGAGATGCTTGCAATTCGTTCCTTGGACTATTCGCTTTCAGTAAGAGACGCGATAGATTCCGCTTTGCTCAAAATTATGCAGTCTGCCGATACCACGGCTGCAAATGAACTTAGTCGGCTAAGTTTGAGCCTTGCTCAGTCTCAAGCCAATGGCAAGGCGAGCACATTTTGGAAAATTTGCGCAGCCTTTTTCGAAGCGATCGCACAAGAACTGATACCCGTTGATATCTACGCCAAAAGAACGGCGGCAGGTATTGTGGTCCACTACAATAATTTAAAGCATGGTGATTGGGTTTTCTCTGACAAATTCATGCAGAACATGTTGTTTCTGTGTGCGCAAGCAAAAATTGAAAAAAGGGAAAGTTCACCATCGTTATTTGCGGTTCAAAAAACTTGGGCACTCAAGGATGAGCAAGCTGTAAATTACGAAATCAGCCAGTTTGGGCGTTTTGATCCAGCAGTATTGGCTTTATCAAAAAAACGAATCGTCGTTGCGAAAGAGTTATGGACGGCCCTTTCTGGTGGCGATATTCAAAAGATTCGAAGTACTGCTGAACAATTTAAACTGGTTTCAGAGTCATTAACTAGGTTGTACCCTTCGAGTCGCACATTGGCTGCGGCATTGACAAATGTTTCTGATCTGATTGTTGTCACGAAACAAGCACCCAATGCCGAACTTGCCATGGAGGTTGCGACCGCGATGTTGTACCTCGAAGCCGTGTTTGAGGGTTGGGGTTCAGATGATTTAGAAATGGAGTTGCGCGCTGCAAAATTAGCGCAACGAATTGAGAGCGTGAGCAATGGTGGTCAAGCCGAAACTGTGGAACCTTGGATTGAGGAGCTTTATCGCCGGGTCAGTGATAGAGAGTCAATGGGTAGCGTTGTTGGTGAGTTGCGGATTTGCTTGACTGATATCGAAAAGTCTATAGATCAATACTTTCGCGCGCCATCCTTACCTCTGGTATTGCAATCCGTGCCGGAAAAATTGCGACAAATGCGAGGAATTTTTTCGGTGCTAGGTCTGGATGAGGCTAGTACTGCTGTGATGAGTATGCGTGATCATGTTGAAGAGTTTAGACTGTCAAACTTTGATTTTGAACATGAACGAGCTTGCGGAGGGGTTGATAAATTCGGAAATAATTTAGGTGCCCTAGGTTTTTTAATCGACATGCTGAACTACCAGCCTGCCTTGGTGAAAAAACTTTTTGTATTTGACTCCAAAGTCGGCACACTCAATCCATTGATGGGACGTGTCAAGCAAACGGTTGAAAATTTTGCGCCAACCGCTTTTATAGAGCCGGTAACAGAGCAAAGAATAGAACCAGTAGTAGAGCCAGTAGTGGGCATTGCACTCGCCAATGTGGCTGAAAAAACTATTGCCACTGTTCTAATTGAAAAAGAGCCGGCAGCAACACGCGTTCCTGAAATGGCGAAAACAACGCAGTTGACTGACGAAACTGAGTTGAAAGATATTTTCTTGGAAGAGGCGGATGAGGTCATTGAAACGGGTCTCGCCGCAGCTAATTCGTTGCTTATAAAACCTGAAAATTTAGAAGAACAATCTACTTTGCGTCGAGTTTTCCATACGTTAAAAGGTAGTTCTCGTATGGTTGGCTTCGATGATTTTGGCGAAGCAGGCTGGTTTTTCGAGCAGGTTATTAATGCCAGATTAATCGATCAAACTCCTTTTGATGAGGACATTTGTAAGCTGTCAATTGCAGCATTAAATTCGTTTAAGTTGTGGGTGACTGATTTACATTTAGGTGTGCCTACTGCTTGGAGCTCTCAGGTGTTTAGGCAAAGTGCCGATGCAATGCGCATCGAAGGTCGCTTAGATACGGCGAATCTAGTCGGCGGCAACGAGAAAAAGAACGAAAACGAGAAACCATTGCATGATAGTTCGGACAAAATTGAAACTGATGATGAGGCATTGCTTCACGCTTTAGAAAGTTTCGAATTGCTTGAGCTATCAACTGCTGTTGCGCAACCGCAAGAAATTACAGCTGCTGAGAGCACAGTTATGCCAGAAGACGCAGTCGTTGAATCGCTGAAGATTGTCGATTCGATTGATCCTGTTAACACCACAGAAACTACAAAAGACCCAGAGGTGGAGCCTCTCAATGAAAATGCATCAGCAAACAAAATTGATGAAGTCGTCATAAAAGAAATCGTACAGCCTGAAGTTGCGCCTATCACTTCTCATCTGGTCCAAAGTGAAAGTGAAAGTGAAAGTGAAAGTGAAGATAAGGATCAGTTTAAAGTTATTGGTGCCTTGAAAATTGGCATTCCGCTTTACAACGTTTATCTCAATGAGGCTGATGAATGGTCCAGGTGTTTGGTGACCGAACTGGATGAGTGGGCCCTCGAACATCACAAACCACTCAGCATTTCAACGGTTAATTTTGCACACTCTTTAGCCGGCAGCTCAGCCACAGTTGGTTTTTTTCAACTGTCTAGTTTGGCAAAGCAATTAGAGTATGCGTTAGATAAAGTGTATCAGCATGAAAATGGTACTGAAACTGAGGCGGTAGTCTTTGCTCAAGTTGCAGAAGAATGCCGTCGATTGCTTCATCAGTTTGCAGCAGGCTTTTTAGAGGAGCCCAAAGTGAGTGTGGTCGCTCGTTTAGAGGGGCTAAAATTCACGCCTACACATTTGCCTGAGAGCAATATCGTGGCATTGCCGTTGAAGTCCGTGATTTCCCAAGCGAGCCAACCGGTCGTCGTGAATATCAGTGCCCGTGCTCCTTTTCCGTTGATGGATAACCAAGTACATGCTAAAGAATCAATACAGAATCATCAGACTCAAAATGTCATCAATGATGATGACATTGAGTTGGTTGATTCTCTTGATGCGGATTTGTTTCATATTTTTGAGGAAGAGGCGCGTGAACTTCTGCCTCGGATAGGCAGTTCTTTGCGTCAATGGGCATCGAATCCTGACGATTTCAGTGCGCGTTCTGAAATTTTGCGGACACTTCATACGCTCAAGGGCAGCGCAAGGCTCGCAGGTGCGATGCGCTTAGGTGAGTTATCTCATCGCATGGAATCTGAGATTGAATCCATGGGCTCAGAAAAGTTGAGTCATGAATCGATTGAGCCTTTGCAGACAAGGCTTGATTCGCTGCAAAACAACTTTGAAAATATCAGCAAACCTTCAGAGAGCTTGAGTGTCGTTCAGGAACAAAATGAAAATGAAAGTGAAAATTTAACACGGACTGAGATCGACACTGAGCAGAAAAATGCGCACGCTGATATCGTTTCGTCAACCGTGTTAAGTACTCAGAATGCAAAAACCGCAGTAAAACCTCCGGCTGCCAGTGTTTTGAAGTCTGAAAAACGCGAATCTAGACAGTCAGTTAGAGTTCGGGCGCGTTTGTTAGATCGTCTCGTGAATCAAGCTGGCGAGGTGATGCTGACTCGTACGAGGATTGAGTCAGAGTTAGGGCAGCTGCGTGGCTCTTTAGGTGATCTGACAGGTAATTTAGACAGGTTGAGGCAGCAACTTCGAGATGTCGAATTCCAAGCCGAAACACAGATGCAGTCACGCATGGAGCAGGCAAAAGGCACTGAAAAAAGTTTTGATCCCTTAGAGTTTGACCGATTCACACGCGTACAGGAGTTGACGCGCATGATGGCTGAATCGGTGAACGACGTCGCCACTGTTCAGCGTAATTTACAAAGGACGGTTGATTTAACAGAAGATGATTTGGTTGCGCAAGCAAGGCAAACACGAGATCTACAACGTGATTTGTTACGAACACGGATGGAAGAGTTTGAAAGTATCTCCGATCGTTTGTACCGTGTTGTTCGGCAGGCTGCCAAAGATTCCGGAAAGCAAGTCAAATTAGACATTGTTGGTGGTTCTATCGAAATGGACAGGGGTGTCCTTGAGCGGATGACGCCTTCTTTTGAGCATTTGTTGAGAAATTGCATTGCTCACGGTTTGGAGCTTTCAGAGAAGCGCGTGGCGGCTAACAAAGACGCTACGGGGGCTATCGCCATCACATTACTTCAAGATGGTAATGATGTTGTGATTGAATTTAGCGATGACGGTGCCGGTTTAAATTATGACCGTATTCGTGAACAAGCCATCTCGCAAAAATTAATTTCTAAGAGCGATATTCTGACGCATGCTGAGACGGTGAATCTGATCTTTACACCTGGCTTGTCTACAGCTGTGCAAGTCACTGAGC
>JAYUCJ010000189.1:0-1203 GCA_043740415.1 Polaromonas sp.
ATGCCCACGTCGACCGGCATGATGGGCGGGTACCCGGCCACGGTCAATGTCTACAAGTTCAAACGGGAAACCGATATCTCCAGGCTGTTTGAGAAAAAAACAATGCCGGGTGATATGTCTGAGGTAAATGGCCGGGAAGAAGTCTTGAGCCTTCGACAACAGGACTTTCAACAAAATCCCTCAGACGTGTACTCTGTCATCTGGACCGGCGGAGGCGGTTTTGGCGATCCACTTGAACGCGACCCGAGCAAGGTACGGGATGATGTGATTGAACACATGGCAGTGTCAGCATCGGCTGCCAGCGACATCTACGGTGTAGTCCTGAGCCTGGACGAAACCGTGGATATGGCGGCGACGCAGAAATTGCGTCAATCCAGGCGGGACAAAAGAAAAGCCTACCCCGTGGCCAATGGCAGTCTGCAGACACGTCAAATTAAAGGCAAGGTTTTGCGTGAGGTGACGGAAAACCTGTTCGTCCGACTCGACACCAAGGGCGGTGGCAAGCAACGCAAGCGTTGGTGCTGTCGCGCATGTTCTACGGACTTGGGCGCGCTTGACCAAAATTACAAAGAAGGTTGCGCCCAACTGACTGCACCGATCACCACAGCGAACCCCAACATTGGTGATTGGAAACGCTATATTGATGACGAGCCGGTTTTTCGTCAATTCTTTTGTCCAGGCTGTGGCCTGTTGATAGAAAATGAAATCTCACGCGCTGACGATCCCTTGCTGATGGATATCCAGATCGAAATTCCGGGCTAATTCCATTTCCATTTCGTGCGCAGGTGGCTCAGGACGCCAGAAGAAGCAACGGCACCGACCTACAGCAGGGCGGCAGGGTTTAACAAGCTTGGCAGCTTCATTGCTGACCTGCAACAAGCCCTCAAAGCTGACGCGGGCCGCAACAAGCAGGACCGGCGCACCGGCAAGGCGCTGTGCGTGCAAATCAAAGCCAGCGGTTACGTGGGTGGGCTATTTCCGCCGCCCTTGGCACTGTCCAGAGAATGCCGTGATGCCGATGACAATGCTGATAATCCCAACCCCTTCAGCAACAAGACAAACCGGGTCAAAAATCAATGTCGGAATCCACATCAGTGACAGCAGCTTTACCCCTCGCAGGCCTGCGCATCATCGACGCCAGCGCGGTTGTCATGGGGCCTTATGCCAGCCAGTGGCTGGGCGATTTTGGTGCCGAGGTCATCA
>JAYUCJ010000190.1:0-1203 GCA_043740415.1 Polaromonas sp.
CCAGGCAAACTCACACCACACTAATTTCAAGTTGCCGACCCATGGCATGAAGTGCTGCGGCAATGGCGTCAATGCGGGTGGTGTGGCGCAAGTTCGTCAGGCGGTTTACTTCTTGTGGGGTGGTATTCAAACGCCTGGCTAGTTCGGCAGGCCGAATTTTTTGCGCCACCATTTCGTTGAGCAACCAAACTTTGGCCGACAGGCTGGCTGGCAGTTCTATGGTGTGCTGTCCGCGCTTGGGCTTTGAAGGTACGGGTACGCAGCGTTTGTCTTCAAAGTAAAACTCCATGGCAGTTTCAAGTGCTTCCTTGGCCATCGCTAGCGCGTCTTCAACAGTCTCGCCTTGGGTGATAGCTTCGGGAATGTCTCGAAACGTCACCACGAACCCACCGTCGGTTTCATCGCGCCTTAACGTCACAGGAAATTTCATAAACACCTCGCTTGATTATTTCAGACCCAGTTGCTTTTTGATGCCGCTAACCGTTCCAGTCTTCAGGTCGGTGTTGTGCATCGGGATGATGGATTGTTTGCCGTTCAAATACACCTTGAGGTGTTATCCCTTTTGAGTTCCAAAGGTAGCGCCTTGTTGCGTTAGCCAGCGTTTGAATTCTTTGCTGTTCATAAAATATCATAACCAATTTTGTTTATAAACACAAGTTTTAGGGCTTGTTTGAGCTGGGTCATGGCTCAGTAAGCCAATTCGCCTCGCCCAGTGCTGGAAACAGCGCAATGCGATGCAAAAAAGTCCAACTTTTGGTGCGGGTTGACGATTGAGTAGGAATAGTGGCGGAGTAGAGTCAATTAGCTACTTTTGTAGTAAACTCTGGAGTATTTACAGGAGAAAAAACATGGGTATGCCGGTGCGCATTGACGAAGCCCTCTACGACCAAGCCAAGGTCGCAGCCGGGGCAGAATTCCGCACCATTGCGGGCCAGATCGAATTCTGGGCCAAGCTTGGCAAGGCCGCTCTGGACAACCCGGATTTGCCGGTTGATTTTGTGCGCGAACTGTTGATAGCACGCGCCGAACCGCGCGAGGCCATGACTAATTTTGTGCCAGGCCAGTTTCGTCGTTGAATGCTGCTGGGTCGCCAGTGACGGTCCGCATCATCCAAGCCACTGGCTTTGCCCGAGCTTACAAGCGCCTGCACAACAACCAGAAAAACGCAGTGGACGCTGCCGTTGTGGCCATCACGGAAAACCC
>JAYUCJ010000191.1:0-1202 GCA_043740415.1 Polaromonas sp.
GGCAACTTGAGCAGCGTGAGCAGGGTCATCATCGCGAAAGCGCCCAGCATGGCGAAGTCGCCCTGTGCAAAGTTGACGACATTGGTGGCACGGATGATCAGTACAAACCCCAGCGCCACCAGTGAATAAATGGCCCCGACTGCAAGTCCTGAAAACAGGATTTGCAGGTTAATCGATAAGTTTCCCAAGTGCGTCTCCGGCGTGCTTCTTCTATGAACCCGTTAAAACCAGAAAACCCGTCGTGACGGGTTTTCTGGTTTATTCTTTTGGAGTGAACGCTGTGTGCTTGATGAAGACAATTTTGCCTTTTTCGTTTTTCACGATGTTGTAGCCGTGGAGTCCGTCGCCATTCTTGTCAAAGTTATAGGTTCCTTCCACGCCTTTGAAACCGCGGATGGCCAAAATCTCTTTTCGTATGTCGTCTGGTTTTGTGCTTTTGGCGCGGTTCATTGCCAGCGCGAGAATATGCACCGCGTCATACGACCAGCCTGAATACAAGTCAGCTTCCCTGCCAAACTGCAGCTTGTATTTTTTGGCATAGGCTTGCACTTCGGGATTGGCATCGGCAAAGAAATCCGACACCGAATACGTGTCATGGAGCGCGTCCTTGGCCAGCCTCAGTGTGCTGTCAGAAACCAGCGTCGCCGACCCGATCCAAGGCGTATTGACGCCGAGTTGACGCAACTGCGTGGCGAGAATCGCTGCGTCGGTCGAAAAGGGCGTGTACGACGCGAGTATGTCGGCACCGGACTGTTTGACTGCCAACACGATGGGCGTGAAATCCTGGGTATTGTTGGTATATCCCTGTAACAGTACGGGTGTCACGCCAAGTAACTTCAGTTCTTCGACCACCATGTTTTTGCCACCGGTGCCAAATGTGTCGGTGGAGTAAATGATCGCCCATTTTTTCTTCTTCAGGGTATTGACACCGTAATCCACGATAACCTTTGCCGAGTAGCTGTCATTGGGACGCGCCCGAAATAGCCAGGCATGACCGGAATGCGTGAGGCCATAGTCGGTCCCGCCAATCATGGTCGGAAGTCCCAGCTTGGCTATGGTGGGGGCAGTTGCCTGTACCTGAGTACTGCGAATTGGTGCAATCAACGCCGCGAGGTCGCCTTCGCTACCGAGTTTCGAGACGGCGAGCACTGAGCCTGGGTTGGTGCTCTGGTTGTCTTCAATTTTCAACTCCAGCAGTCGAC
>JAYUCJ010000192.1:0-1202 GCA_043740415.1 Polaromonas sp.
GGCTGCGAGTTTGGCCAGCAGCGGCGCAGGCTTCCAGAACTTGGCATCGTCCATCGGGTTCAGCGCAAAGCGGTTCATGGCTTGCACCACGTTGAACAACCCCACCTGGTCGGCGTAGTTCATCGGGCCACCACGGTAGATAGGGAAGCCATAGCCCATCAGGTACACCATGTCGATATCGCTGGCTTTTGAAGCTATGCCTTCTTCAAGAATGTACGCGGCTTCATTGACCAGCGAATACACCAGCCGCTGCACGATTTCTTCGTCTGGGATTTTGCGTGGCGTGATGCCGAGCGATTTGCGATGTTCTTCAATCATGCTGACGACTTCCGCGTTCGGAATCGCATCGCGCTTGCCGGGAACGTAGTCGTACCAGCCTGCGCCAGTTTTTTGACCAAAGCGGCCTTTTTCGCACAACAAATCTGCCGTCTTGCTGTACTTCATGTCTGGCTTTTCCTGGTAGCGGCGCTTGCGAATCGCAAAGCCAATGTCGTTACCCGCCAGGTCGCCCATGCGGAATGGGCCCATGGCAAAGCCGAACTTTTCAATCGCTTTGTCAACCTGCGCGGGTGTGCAGCCTTCGTCCAGCAAAAAGCCGCCCTGGCGGCCATATTGCTCAATCATGCGATTGCCGATAAAGCCGTCGCATACGCCTGAGACGACGGATGTTTTGCGGATTTTTTTACCCAGCGCCATCACGGTGGCCAGCACGTCTTTACCGGTTTTTTCACCGCGCACCACTTCCAGCAGCTTCATGATGTTGGCGGGGCTGAAAAAGTGCGTGCCAATCACGTCCTGTGGGCGCTTGGTGAAGGCAGCGATTTTGTTCATGTCCAGCGTCGAGGTGTTGGACGCCAAAATGGCGCCGGGCTTCATCACGCGGTCCAGCTCTTTGAAAACCTTTTCTTTCACGCCCATTTCTTCAAACACGGCCTCAATCACCATATCGGCTTCTTTGAGGTCGTCATAGCTAAGCGTGGTGGTGAGCATGCTCATGCGCTCTTCATACTTTTCTTGTTTGAGCTTGCCTTTTTTAACCTGCGCCTCATAGTTTTTGCGAATCGTGGCAATGCCGCGGTCCAGCGCCTCCTGCTTCATCTCCAGCATCTTGACGGGGATACCGGCGTTCAGAAAGTTCATCGATATGCCGCCGCCCATGGTGCCCGCGCCGATCACGGCTATGGACTTGATGGCGCGCTGCG
>JAYUCJ010000193.1:0-1197 GCA_043740415.1 Polaromonas sp.
AAAAGCATAACCAGTTTCAAAGCGATTTCCCCCGGAAACACCCCTGCCTTATTTCCACAAAATTGTCCTTTTGTGTTTCAGGGAGGCCCTGCAGAATGCGCCGCTGGTCAGCCTGGCGAGAAGATGCCTCGGCGACCGGAACGGTGGCGATTGGATCGCCAGGCCAGCGCACAACCCGGCGAGAAGGATAAAAAATGCCTATAGCCCCCGCATCGTATACATAGTAAGATATATTTTTAGTAGCAACTTATATTTGACGCAAACCAGGTCAGCAGTCAATCACGGCAACCACCACCCGGCGGTCCAGCGCCTGTGTGAAGTCATCGCGGCCGCTGCCGATCAGGTTGACGCGCGAGCCGATGCCGTTGGTGATGGCAGAAAAGCAGTGGACTGCGGGGTGAACAGAAACGTCAGCGCAAGGCGCTTGCGGGTCCACAAGTGTTGCAAACGCGTCAGCGGCTAATCGGGTTCAACCAGTTCTGCGGTACCGGGGCCACAAGTTGAATGTGTTGAATGTGTTGAATATGTTGAATAAGGAAGGAAATACCGTGAAAAACACTCAAAATCCAGACAATACTGACCAAAGCGCCTATTTTTAAAGCAGATTCAAAATCAGGCAGATTTTCGAATTCTTAATCCCGACAGGCTGCTGGCAAAGAGATTCACGATGATGGGTATGCGGGGAAAGTGGCCGTTATTTTTGCGCTCGTTCAAGTTCATATTGGCATTTTCGGTGCTGATATTGCTCGTTGCCATTGGGCTGCTGCTCGCCCAGGAGATGCGCACTTCGAATTACCAGGCGCGCTTTTTTGCCAGCCTGGCCAGCAAGGCCAGCTATACGCTTGGCGCGGGGCCGAGTCCGTCGATCCGTTTCCCCCAGAGTGCGCCCTATGACGATCGGCTCGGTTACTCCGAGTTGCCGGAGTTTTTCGGCAAGCTCAAGACCCGGGATTTCGAAATCGTCCAACAGGCACGGATATCAGAGGGCATGACAGAAATTGTCGACGCCGGTTATTTCGCTCCCTACCGTGAAAAGACACAGACCGGTTTGGGCATCCTTGATTGCCACAACGACAGCCTGTTTCAAGAGGGCTATCCGAAAAGGGTTTACGAACGCTTTGACGATATCGCACCAATTCTGGTGCAGAGCCTGCTGTTCATCGAGAACCGTGAACTGCTTGATGCGAGCCAGCCAAA
>JAYUCJ010000194.1:0-7929 GCA_043740415.1 Polaromonas sp.
CCGCGTTGCCCGGAACATCGTAGACCGCTCGATGCTTTGCAGGTGCGCGGCGATCTGGCTGAATTCCTGCAAGGCAACTTGACGTTCACGCTGCGTGGAGCGTAACTCGCCCACCAGACTCTGCTTTTCACTTTGCGCGTACTCACGTGTACTTTGCAGGTCATCAAGCAGGCGTTGTTTTTCGATTTGCGACTGACGCTGTGATGCGGCCAGCGCGTCTGCAAGGCGCTGCGTTTCGGTTTGGGCTGCAGCCCTAGCATTCTGCAGTTCGTCATGCAGACGCTGCTTTTCACTGTCTGCCTCGCGGACAGTTTCGGTCCGTGAGTCAAGTTGGGCCTGAAGCTCAAGTCGGGCGGCCTCAAAGTGTGCGTTCTGCTGGATTGCCATCTGCGCATGATCTTCGCTCAGGCGCTGCACTTGCTTAGCCTGTAACGCTGAAGTTTGCTCATTCGCCACCCGTTGGGCGTCTTTCAGATTGTCGATGGCCACGCTGGCCTGCAGGAAATCGGCTGACATTGGCCAGCCAGCGCAGACCTCCAGAGTAGCACCGCATTCGGATACTCGTTGCAGGACATCGGGATCGATGGGTAGCTCCAGCCAGGGATCGTCACTGTGCAGCAATAGCAAAGCCCCGACCGCCATTTCCCACGGCGTGGAAAACACGATGTTCTGATGAGGGGCATTTCCCAAAACTGCCAGTGGATCTTGGTCTGCCCGCCATTGCCAGGCAGTGTGGCCATCGGACAGTCGCAATTGCAGTTGGTGCAGCCTGAAAAAGCCAGGGCGGTCTGCCGGATCAAGCCGAACGCGGGAGTACGGTTTGAGGCTGGCAGGAATATCAAATATCAAAGTCTGCTTTGGGTCGCCAATGCGGCCTGCTACAACGAGTTTCTTAGCTTCGTCATAACGATTCTCGGTTGCCAGATAAAGTTGTGCCGAAAACAAGGCCGTAGCGGGCTCCGGCTTCGACACCTTTGACATTGCGCCTCCTGTCTCACTGCCTGCCAGAGCGCCAGCGCCGGGCTGGTCCACTAAGTCGGCTGGCATCAGGACTGAGATGAACTGGTAGGTCAGCGCATCAGGCACAGCTAAAAGATGGCGCGCCACAGAGGGCGGAAGGCTGTCAAATGCAACCCGAAATTCCGATGCCATCAAGTTGCGCTGGATCGTGTCAATGGATTTGGTGACCCAGCCGTTCTCGGCAAAGAAGCGTTGCAAAGAGGCGCGCGTGAAGAACCTCAGATGGGTGTCATCAAGCAGGCCTTCAGGCCGGTAACGAAATTCCCCCTGAATGAGTTCTGCCACCAGCCCGCAGTAGCCAGCATTGGGCACTGAAGTTAGCAGTCGCCCACCTGGCTTGAGCATTGCTTTGCACTGTGCCAAAATATTTTGTGGTGCTTTCAGGTGCTCCAGCACATCGGCGCAAACTATGCAGTCGTAGAGATTGGCACCAAAGAGATTGTGCAGGCTATCGCGATCCAGATCCGCCACCACCGCGTTGCGGTACCAATGACGGGCGATATCCGCCTCAGCCGCGTTGAGGGTCACGCCATCGGACACGACCGATTGGTGCTGGCTAAGGTACTGACCCAGACCCCCCGTACCCATGCCCAAGTCAAGCACGGTTTGCCCCGGCTCGATCAGCTTCGCAATGACTGACAATGAGTCCTGGTTGCCGCTGATCACGCTTCGCTGGTAAACATGAAGTGAGGTCTGCACGGATGCGTCTGCATTTGACATGGCCGTAATTATCCCCGCACGGACTGTGGCACTTCGGGCTTGACTTTGGCCCTGTTTTTATTCATCCAGAGTTTTTCAAATCCGTGCCATGACAGGGAAGCAAGGATGATCGTGAAGATCATGGTTGCTCCTAGCAATCGACTCCCCTTCCACGGAGTTTTTTCCACCAGTGTCAGCAGAACCGGAAGGTGCCACAGGTATATGCCGTAGCTGATTTCACCCAGATAGCGAAACGGCCTCAGCACCCAGCCGCCGGACCCGGGAACCATCACGACACAAGCCATCAGTGCTGCGAAACCTGCGCAAACCAAAGTGCGCCAGAGCACGATGGTTGTGGCGCTCTGCCAATACTGGGCTCCCGTCCCCACTGTAATCCAGGCGACCGCCAGAAGGACGCCTGCTGCCGCAGACCAACAAAGGAACCGCAGCCAGGTGAATTCCAGTGCTTTGGCATGCAGGAGCTTGGCCACACAAATACCAGCGACGAACTCATCGAGAACTCCTGGCAACTGGGATGCGTAGATGAACTGGATGATAGGTATGCTGGCACCCGGCGGAAGCATCAGCGTACTGAAATATTTCCACGCTATTGCAATACCTGTCCAGATCGCGAACACTTTCCATCCTGCTGTTCTCGCCAGCCAAGGTGCACTTAGCGCCATCAGTGCATAAAACTGCATTTCCAGGCCGACAGACCAATTGGGTGGGTTGATGCTCCCATGTGTCCCATGCCACAAGTTGTGGACAAAACCAAGATGCGCAACAACCTGTATCACCGAAGCCCAGCCCTGACGAAGCGCATCTGGGTTTACAAGGAACAGATATAAAGCCATCGTGGCTATGTACAGCGGTGCGATCCGGGACAAGCGTCGTTGAAAATACTGCTGTCGCCATGGGGCACCACTTCGGCTTGCGTCCATCGCGGTTTTGCCAATGACGAATCCGCTGATAACAAAAAAAAGATCCACGCCAACCCAACCCATCATCGGGAGTTTGCCGATGCCAGTGGTATCAAAATTGGCCCACTCCCTGAAAGCGAGGACGTGATAGAAAACAACGAGTAACGCAGCAAATCCGCGTAGCACGTCAATCAGCGGAAAGCGTTGCATGTATCTTGGGGTCCGGAATACTCAAGCTGGCGAAATTGCGGTGTGACTTCTATTTGAGGATATCTCGTATCGAGTTGTAAAGAACATCAGAGCCTGAACTCTTGTTTCTCAAGTCAAATGCGAACAGATAGGGCTTGTTTGCGGGATCCTCGTCCAGTCCGAACCCTTCGACGAAGAAAGACAAAAACCGGGCATTGTTCTGAAAGTGTTGATCCAAAACTGAATCAAGCTCTTTCGCGTTCATTGCTTTAAGGGGATGGAATTCCGTGATGCCATAAGCGCTTCTATGAGTCCCCTTGAACCAATCAAAGAAAGACGTTCCATAGGAAGCCTCTCCGTACAGGCTCACGCCCAGACGCATATCCGGCGGGACTGCCAAATCACGGCCTACGGCATATTTATTCTCGTCCCATCCCGGATTAACGAACGGCAAAATCTGGTGGGAATAAATCAACTTGGAATTAATACACTTGCTTTTTGCGATGTCGCCAAAATGCCGTAGATAATCCGTCACCTGACTTTTGCGAAAGTCGTGCCATAACGCAACCAGTGGATTGTAGTAGTAAGACGACAAGTCCACCGGGTTGTCGATATGAAATAAGATTAAGTCGTGGGGCGACACCGAGGCTGGCAATTCTTTGGAAGCCAGCACTTTCGGCGTCGCCTGTGTTTTCTCCATGACGGCTATTTGGCGCGTTGCCAAATGCACTAGAGGCTCTGTGCCACGTTCAAGAAAAATGTCAATTTTGTGCAAGCCAGGATTTATATTTGAATAATTTAAATCATAGCTCCAGCCAACGTCTGCCGAAATGATCTCAGGATGTGCTGCCAACACGTCCTGCCGACCAAACGCGACGGGAACGCGCGCCAACAAATCGCCATTTTTATAAATTATGATCCAGTACTTTGCATTGGGATCTCTTTTATTTCCGGTGACCCATCCAGTTATTGGCAAGGTGCCGTGAGCATAAGAGTCAATATGTTCCCAGTAATTGGTTAGCACATCCTTCCTGATATCTTTACTTGGGGGCGTTATTGCCTCGAAGTTCTGGTAAGTTGAACCTAGGTATTGATTCAGTTCTTGTACCGATTTGTATTTGGTTGCCAAATACTTGCGAAATCCGCCAGCGCTGCGGTTGCTGTAGTCAGATATGACATAGTCGCCTGAAAACCCCATGCCACCCTGAAAATTAGGGAAAAGATGGTGCAATTCGCCAAGCACGGTGACGCCCTCTATGCGTCGCAAATTAAACCAGGATAATTTGCAAACCTCATCCAATACTGCGTTTATTGCTTTCTCACGCAGTTTTGTAATTTGATTATCGGTATTGACAAATGACCACGGATAGATGTTGTTATCGTAAAAACTATCCTTCTTCATGGCCCCTCGGGCCGACTGCATCAAATTATCGTTATCTTTTGCCAATAAGTCCTCAACCGGAGAGCCTACACCAAAGTGGTTGGAGAATAAATAAAGGATAACCGGGCGGTCTACCTCCTCGACGGATCTTGCGACCCTTCGGACCGCCTCCTGGTTGAGTTCAATATTGGATCCGTTTATGTCAAATAATCTCAAAAGTGGCACATGTAGCGTATAACCAAGTTTGTAGTTGCCATGCGGTTCTTTGTTGTCTGTAATTTTCTCCAGAGTGGCTTCCACAAGCCGGGCGGGGGATCCTGCATCCTTGATGCACAACTTAGTATATTGAACATTGGGCATGTCCCTGACGAGTTCCCGCTGGTTGAAAATGCAGGGATCGAGTCCTCCGATCATCGGAGCGATGAGTAATTTTTTGCCATTTTGTGAAGCATAAATATACCACCCTGCCGACATTATTATTAATATAAACAGAATCGGCAGCTTGCGCTTCAGATGCTTTGTGAGTTTCATTTCAGATCAGGATTGTGGTTTCTTGGCGTCTGCTCTGTGTCGTGGGTTATGCGCCATGTACCTTTTAACAGAAGGATGTATTGTTTGCCGTCAACTATAGATGCTATTTAATATTGACATAAGCCACAATCAAACTTAATAAAGGCAGAGCTGCAAACCAATTCGACTTTTTTTCAAGTTGTTTCAAATGCTTCAATTGGGACAACTTGCTTATATTGAATGAAATTGCGATGAAGATCAATGGCAATATGGGTAAATAATATCGACCCTGAACTCCCATTATATCTTCGGCACCTACCGGTGTGTAGGTCAAGTATACAGGTAAACAAAAGGTGACAAACAATATAATAGCTAACAGACCTGCAAGTAGCCTGAATTTCTTGTCCACACCAAAGTCGGAAGAAATCAATAATATAGTCCCGGCTATGGCGGTCAAGAGCATGATGCCGAAAGCTCTTCCAGCATTCGGAACTGCGTAGGTGGGGGATATCAGGCGCAGTATGTCGGTATTTGATATTGTCCGGTACACGGTGTCGATGAAAAGCAAGGGGTGTCCAATGATATAAGTGGCCTGCAAGGTGGGGTTTGCACCGTTGCCAATGTGTATCAGGGTTGGATCTGAAATCGTCGTCAGACAAGCGAACGTGCCAAGCGCCGACAGCGCTGGAGTCCCCAGCAAGGCGAGTTTGTAAAATAACCCTTTGCCTGGCAACCTGTCCCAAAGAGCAAAGGTCAAAAGCGTGATAGGGGCATATACGCCTTTGCTGGACCCAATCAATGCCGCTGTTGAAGCAAGTGCAAGCAGCAGTTTGGGAGTGATATTTTTACCGGTTTGGGCTATGTGAACCACTAAAAAGACATAAAGGAGGCAGAACGCAAACGTGGCACCATCTGCCGACAATGCTACTAGCTGCCAAAAGAAAGACGGCATCAACATGAAGCAGGCTATCAGCACGCGCCCTTTGTTGATCAGAAGCAGCCCACCAGCCAAAATTGAAAACCAGGCAGCAAAATTTGCAACTCTGGCCGCTACTAACCTGTCCTCCACTTTCCAGCGCAGCTTCTCCGTCGTAAATAGGGCAGCTGCCGCAGGAATATAGGGGATAAACGAATAGGCCCCCGCAGGGTTAACTGTTCGCACGCTGCATAACGGATCTGCGTGGTCATCAATGGCTTTTTGTTGAACAATTGGGATGCGATTGTATTGGTAAGCTGCAACAAGATATTCATTGCAAGGAATATCAACGCCCACGGCTCCGCGAAAATTGACAAGATGCTGGTGACTTACTTCATACGCCCGCAGATAATGGGCACCTTCGTCTGGCATTAAAAAAGGAGGTTGCCGAGAGGCAATGCCCGTGCCTAGTAAGAACAACAGTACAAACCCGGCCATCCACCGCAAATCCAGCGCGGGCAAATAGTGAGTTTTTGTCAATGTCGATCTCTCCCCAGCGGGATTCGAGGCTGATTTGCCATATCGAAACCAATAAACGATATCATCAATTGTACGCCGATGATGACTGGCAGTGCTGCCAGCATGACCTCACCGCTGGAAGCATAAATACCAGAGTTGACCGACTGTACCCATTTGCTCAAACCATAGATCCCACCAAACAGCAGAAAAAACAGCGACAAAACCAGCTCCACAGAGGCTACAGAAAACCCCCGGAGAAAATAGTTATATAGGATACGTTTTGAGAAATTGCGGATATGCCCCAGTACAAAACTTGGCAGTACGTTACTTACTGACAGACCAGATGTTTCTTCGCCATAAACTGCCCGCATTGGAATATCCTGAATCACTGCCCCGAAGGTGCCAAGGCGAAACAGCATGTCTGTTTCAAAAAAATAGCGGCTGCTGATTTTCTTCATGGGCAGCAAAGCGGCGGCACGCTGGCTAATTGCTGTGTAGCCATTGGTAGGGTCAAAAATAGTCCAATACCCTGATGAGGCCTTGCACATAAAAGACAAAATGGCGTTTCCAGCCAGTCTTATGAAAGGCATGGACTCTACATCCTCCAGGTTAAAGAAACGGTTGCCTTTCGTGTAATCGGCGCGACCCTCCAAAATTGGCGCTACAAAGGCGGGCAACAGATCTGGATCCATCTGGCCGTCGCCATCTATCTTAACAATGCAACTATGACCATCCTGCAGCGCCGCGCTATAGCCCATCATGACGGCGCCACCAACCCCCAAGTTATTCTGCGAATATATGACCCGGACTCTGGTGTCTCCCACTGACTTGTCGACCAGTTGACCGCTGCCATCAGGACAGGCGTCATCCACCACATAGATGCAGTCCACCTCCGGCCCTATTCTCGCGATTACACCCAGGATATGCAGCGTAACCCGGTAGCTCGGGATCACAACGGCGATTGTTTTATTGTTGATCATGTCTGTAAACCCAAGTCCGAGAAATGAAGAAGCCAAACAGACACAAGAAAGACTCGATGACAAACTTCCCCAACCCTATTGCTAGCAAGTCACCCAGCAGTTTTCCCCAAGTGAAGATGAGTAGCGAACTCAAAACGGTCATGAATGCCCAAAACAACCAATACCTCAACATCATTGCGCGACCAGGCACAGGTTCTACAGAGAATGTGAACTTTTTATTCAGATAATATCCAGCAGTAGCAGCCGTCAAGCGGCTGGTGGTATTGGCAACTACCAGGGCAATACCTAATTGCTGCAGAAGCAAAAATAAAATAAAGTCCAACGCAAACTGAAATGCACCAATACTGAGGTATTTCACCAAGCGCATTTTCATAATTTCAGTAATCACTCTCAAAGGCTTTTGGGATCGACAGGCTGTCGTGGCCACTGAGTTGCGTGGCTCAGCGTTGCAGGACCACCCGCATTATCGCGTCTGGCCACCTTGGTTTTCCAGACCTTGGGAAGCTTGGCTGACCGTGCCAGCTTGGTGTTTGGCGACCGCTCAAACGCTGGCCGGGCTCGGTTACGCAGATTTTGTGCTTGTTTAGCCTGTGGGCCCCCTCTCCGCCTGCGCCCGCTCCTGCGCCATCTGCTCCTCCAACTGCTGGCGCCCCTGTTTGACGGTGGCAATCAGCTTGGCTCTGTCTTTGTAGTGCGGGTGCATGGTCTCAAACAGCGCCAGGTTGTGTTGGCGAAAACGCTGGGCAGATTGCTCAACCTGTTCAGGGCTGCGGCCCAGCAGTTCCATCACGCTGC
>JAYUCJ010000195.1:0-22588 GCA_043740415.1 Polaromonas sp.
ATCGCCTGCTCTGGCGTAATTTCTTGCTTATCTACCAGAGACTGAACGTAAGAATGGTCGCTGGTTCTTTTTACCAAGCGTGCATCCCGAAAGTGATAGACCCTTGTGTCGCCTACGTGTGACCAGTGGCATGCGCCTTCCGTCGTTATTAGAAATGCTGCATAAGTCGTGTGCGGTTGGTCGGTAGAAGCGATCGCCGTTAGACCAATAACAAGGTGTGCTTCCAGAGCAATTCGTTCAAGCAACTCTGGTGCATGGTCTATTTTAGAATCGAATGATTTGAAGAGCTGGTCGGCTGTTAACATGACTTGATCAGCCGCTTTGCGTCCACCCGTGAGACCGCCCATGCCATCGGATACGATTGCGAGAATGCAATTGGGTTCCCGCATGTTGCGGAATAAACAAACGCGGTCTTGTTGGCTTTCCCGGTCGCCCTGATGTGTGCCAGATGATGCACTGAATGAGATAGCTTTGGTCATATACTGGCAGAGAAGCAGAACGGGAAATGGCGGAATGAAGCGTTCCAAAATGGGATACTGAGTATTATCCAGTTTGTTATTGGCGAATCACTTCCGACGGACAATTTTTTGACTACAAATTGATACAGCATTTAGAAGATTTTTTACAGATGAACTTTGAGTCGCGCGTTGAAGAGGTGTTTTCCACACAGGGTTTGATTGCTCAAAGTGATCCGTATTTCAAACCTAGAGCTGGTCAAACGCAGATGGCAATAGCCGTTGCCCAATCCATTGAGCAAGGCGATGTTTTGGTGGTTGAAGCTGGAACGGGCGTGGGCAAAACCTATGCCTATTTGGTGCCTGCATTGCTCAGTGGTGAGCGCGTGGTGTTGTCGACTGCTACGAAAGCATTGCAAGACCAACTCTTCGGCAGAGATTTGCCGAATATAGCAAAAATCTTGAATTTACCGGTTCGCATGGCCTTGCTGAAGGGACGTTCCAGTTATTTGTGTTTGTACCGGATGGAATTAGCACGCAGTGACACCCAACTGTCGGATCGGGGTGCGCATGCAACCTTAGCAAAGGTTGAAAAGTGGTCACAGGTGACGCGCAATGGTGATTTGGCAGAGTTGGCGGGTTTGGACGAAAAGTCGCCGGTTATTCCACTGATTACCTCAACCAGAGATAACTGCATCGGTGCACAGTGCCCTAAATTTAAACCCTGTCACGTCAATTTAGCCCGCAAAGAAGCGATGGCAGCGGATGTCGTGGTGATCAACCATCATTTGTTTTTTGCTGATCTGGCAGTTAAAGACTCTGGCATGGCTGAGCTCTTGCCAACGGTGAGTGTTGTTATTTTTGACGAAGCGCATCAACTCAACGAAACAGGCGTGCAGTTTTTGGGTGCGCAGTTTTCGACGGGTCAACTGCTTGATTTGGCGCGTGATACTTTGGCTGCGGGCTTGCAGCTGGCGCGTGGTTTGCAGGATTGGAGTGGTTTAGCCTCAGGCTTAGAGCGCGCAGCACGTGAGCTGAGATTGTCTGCCGGTAAGCAATGGCAAGGAGCCAAACTGCGCTGGACAGAACAAGTACCAGAAGGCATTGACCAAGAAGCGTGGATGTCCGCAATCAACTTGGTTTGCCAAGCCTGTGAACACTTGCGACTTGCTTTGTTGCTGGTTGCAGAGCTTGCGCCAGATTTTGAACGTCTGTGCACACGTACGCAAGAGCTCATGCAACGCGCTGAAAAATTCTTACAGACATGTCCGCCAGACGCTGTTAGATGGCTTGAGGTAGGGCAGCAGCTGCGTTTGGTTGAATCTCCGCTAGATATTGCAGAATCCGTAAAAAAGAAGATGCTGAAAAACAGTACTGAAGATGCAACGCAAGCACATAAATCTTGGATATTTACGTCAGCAACTTTGGGGCACGAGGCGCAACTGAAGTGGTTTACTGTACCTTGCGGGCTTGAGCAAGCACAAGTGCTGCGGGTGGCGAGCCCTTTTGATTATGCGAGTCAAGCTTCTATCTATGTACCGCAATACCTGCCGAAGCCAAGTGATCCCATGCACAGTGCAGAAGTGGCAAGTTTAGTCGGCCAGGCCGCGGATGTACTGGGTGGGCGAACATTGGTTTTGACGACAACACTGCGTGCTTTACGGGCAATAGGCGCGGCTTTAGAGGAGCAATTTACAGACCGATTAGATATCGAGATATTGATCCAAGGCAATTTGCCGAAACGTGAGTTGCTTGCGCGTTTCAGAGAAGGTGCATCCCTAGGACGAAGCGCATGTGTATTGGTGGCTTCTGCGTCTTTTTGGGAGGGTATTGATATACCTGGCGACGAGTTGGCGCTGGTCGTGATTGATAAATTACCTTTTCCACCGCCAGACGATCCCTTGATTGAAGCGCGTTCAAAACGTCTTGATCAGAGCGGTAAAAGTTCGTTTATTGACTACTTTGTGCCAGAAGCCACTGTTTCCTTAAAGCAGGGTGCTGGCAGGTTGATTCGCAGAGAAACAGATCTGGGAATGCTGGTGGTTTGCGATACCAGGCTTACCCAAATGGGATATGGTCGAAAAATACTTTCAGCATTGCCGCCCATGCGGCAAATACAAAGCCATGACGATTTCGTAGAAGCGCTATCAACTTTAGTGAAAAACTAAAGGTGGCTGTACATTATTACCAAATTTTCCACCAGCTGCGTCCAACAGACTTGTTGCCTGATAGTAGAAATTCGCTTTTTGGGAATGAAGTTTCCAAGATTCGCTTGGCATCATCACGAAGCTGCACAATATCTAATGCTTCGTATGATTTGTAGATGATGTACATGGCCTCTTCAAGTGCAGGCACATCACGGTAATCAGTGATGGCGAGTTGTGCACGGTTGATAGCTGCGACGTAGGCACCACGAGAGAAATAGTATTTGGCAACGTGTACTTCATACAAGGCCAATGAATTCACGATATAGGTCATACGCTGTTTGGCGTCCGATGAATACTTAGATTCTGGAAATTTGGCAACCAATTCTTTGTAAGCATCAAATGATTCTTTTGCCGCTTTTTGGTCGCGTTCAGACAAATCTTGCTTGGTATACGAGCCAAAAAATCCTAAATTGTCAGAGAAATTAACAGTGCCCTTGAGGTACAAGGCGTAATCGAGTGCCGGGCTTGCCGGATGTAATTTTAAGAAACGGTCAATCGTCGCAATCGCTTGTGCTTGATCCCCGTTTTTAAATTGGGCATAGGCTTTATCAAGCTGCGCTTGCTGGGCTAAGGGTGTTCCCGCTGCGCGACCTTCAAGTTTTTCATACAAAGGAATGGCTTTGTCGTACGCGCCATCATTCGCCTCAGACTTAGCTTCTGAGTAGATTTTATTGGGGCTCCAGTTGGTCGTTTTATCCTCAGTCACAGAAGCGCAGGCAAGCAGTCCCGAGCAAACGAACACGGATAGAAAAGCCTTACTTAGGGATTGATTTTTCATTGTGTTTTTGAACTCATAAAATTGAGCTGATAATTTGACATAAAACATCTGAGGCCGCCTTCTTGAAACTTAGCAAATCTATTATATCGACCGAAAGTTCAACCGAACATTTGAAAAGTGAGGCGGACACAGATTTTGCGCAGGATTTGGATACGAATGAGACGCGTGAGTTTGTTTGCAGCGAAGCACAACACGGTCTCAGGCTAGACAATGCGCTGGTTCAACTGATCAGTGAATTTTCAAGAAGCTACTTAAAACAGTTGATCGAACAAGGTTCCGCACGGCTGAACGGCCAACGGGTTGTCAAGGTGGCTAGCAAGGTCAAAGTTGGCGACTTACTCGCTATAGATCTGCAGGCAACGCCACAAAGTCAGGCATTTAAACCTGAAAAGGTTGATTTTGAGGTGATTTTTGAAGACGAGCACCTTCTAGTAATCAACAAACCTGTTGGACTTGTGGTTCACCCCGCCCCTGGAAATTGGAGCGGGACTTTGCTAAATGGTTTGCTCGAGCGTGATCAAAAGGCAGTTCTTTTACCCCGAGCCGGCATCGTTCACCGCCTTGACAAGGACACCAGTGGTTTGATGGTTGTGGCGCGAACGCGGCAGGTGATGGATGCTTTGGTTGAGAAAATTGCTGCTAGAGAGGTAAACCGCCTCTATTTAGCATTGGGCAACCGAACTTGGACGGGGCCAAAAGAACGGGATGTGAACGAGTCGATTGGTCGTGACCCTAGAAACCGTTTGCGCATGGCTGTTGTGTCATTGGATAAGATGGCTGGCAAAACTGCCAAAACTTCTTTAAAATTGCTACAAAATTGCGAGCAAGGATGCCTTGTTTTATGCCGGCTACACACGGGTAGAACACATCAAATTCGAGTTCATATGGCGCATATCGGACATCCCCTGGTGGCGGACAGCGTGTACGGTGGTGAGCAGGCTGCGGGGATGCAGCGCCAAGCATTGCACGCGGAACAATTGGTTTTTGAACACCCTGTCACTGGGAAACTGATGCATTTTGTGGCACCTTTGCCTGATGATTTAAAAGAAGCGTTGGTGAACTGGGGTCTAAGTTACAATGGGGTGTCTACAAAATAAGCGTATCACCCACCAAATGCGTGGCGTTTGAATTCTAAATTCGAAACTTTTGAATATTTCTTTGTTGAATTGATAGTCTTTTATAGGCATTAATCAATAAATGCTAGCCATAGCCTGAAGTTTTATTAAGCTTTGGCAATTTGTGCCGTGCTGTCGCTGTATTTTTCAGCTTTATTCTTGAAATCTAACTACTATGAATACGTCGGAAGCGAAGCGTATCCTTGAAACGGCTCTCATTTGCGCACAACAACCCTTGTTGGTGCGGGATATGAGGGTGCTTTTTGAGGAAGAAATTGGGGCGGACACTTTGAAGTCAATATTGCTGGAATTGCAGCAAGATTGGTCTTTTAAGGGCGTGGAATTGGTGAGTGTTGCAACGGGGTGGCGATTTCAAAGTCGTCCTGAGATGCGCGAATATTTAGACAGGCTCACGCCTGAGAAGCCGCCTAAATACACGCGTGCTGTCTTGGAGACTTTGGCGATTATTGCCTACAGACAGCCAGCCACGCGTGGCGATATGGAAGATATTCGTGGTGTAACCATCAATAGCCTGATATTGAAGCAATTGGAAGATCGCGGCTGGGTTGAGGTGATTGGACATCGTGACAGTGTGGGGCGTCCTGCATTGTTTGCGACGACCAAGCAGTTTTTAGATGATTTAGGTATTGAGTCACTTGCTCAATTACCTGAACTAGGGCCGTTGCAAGATCAAGTTTTAGAGCAGATTGAGCGCTTTGACGACGTAAAACCGTCGCATGAAACGCAAGCCGAGTTACCTATTAACGATGTCGTTGAGAACCAAACAATACAAGTAATTTTAGAGAACTGAATATGAATCCGGAAATACCTAACACGCCAATTGTGTCTAATGAGATGGGTGAAATTGCTGCAGTCGAGCAAACGCATACCGATGCTGCTGGGAGCAATGAAAAAAGCGCTGTTGCGACTAAGTCGGCAGACATTATTGATTTTGAAGACATTACTTCGGGTCGTTTTGATGACGAAGACGCTGATGTGTCTATCGTTCCGGCGCGCAGGGTGCTGCAGCCACAACCTGAGCAGCCAAAACTCCACAAAGTTTTGGCGCAAGCGGGCATGGGCTCGCGTTTGGAGATGGAACAGCTCATCATGGAAGGGCGCATTTCTGTCAATAACGAACCTGCGCACATTGGCCAGCGCATCCAATACAGCGACCATGTCAAAGTAAATGGCAAGCCGATTCGTTTCAGGATTGAAGCACCTCCAACACGCGTTATTGCCTACCACAAGCCTGCTGGTGAAGTCGTCACCCACGATGACCCGCAGAATAGACCGACTGTATTTCGCAAATTGCCAAAGTTATACCAAGGCAAATGGCAATCAGTAGGGCGTTTGGATTTGAATACAGAAGGCTTGTTGCTGTTCAGTAGCTCGGGTGATTTGGCCAATAACTTGATGCATCCAAGGTTTGGACTGGAGCGTGAATATGCGGTACGCGTCTTGGGCAAGCTCAATAAAGAAGAAAAGCAGAAATTGCTGGATGGCATTCAACTTGATGACGGCATGGCGCAGTTTGGTTCCATTGAAGATGGTGGCGGCGAGGGTGCGAACTGCTGGTATCGAGTGACGATTTCTGAAGGCCGTAATCGTGAAGTACGGCGTATGTTTGAGTCTGTCGGGCATGCTGTTAGTCGGCTGATTCGTATCCGTTACGGTGCCATGATGCTGCCCCGCGGGCTAAAACGGGGCGCTTGGATGGAATTGGGGGAAGCCGATATTCGCGCTTTGATGAATGCCGTCAGCGCATCTTCATCGCCACGGCAGAACGCTGATCAAACGGACGAGAATGCTGTAAATAATAACAGTGATAGCCGTCCGCCCCGCTCAAATAGTCGTGGCAATGGTGGCCGTGGACAGCCGCAATCTAGACGAAATTCAACAGATCAAGGAAACAAGTTTCCACCAGGGCAGTCGCGTGATTTGGGGCCAAAACAACGACCACAGCGTCTAAATGGCCCGAACAATACGCCCAATAACTCGCAACCTGATCCTTTGAAGACCTCTTTGGGCTACATAGGCGCAGACAGTTTGAACCAGCAAAGGCAGCAACGCCGCAGTGGTTCTGGCTCAGGATCCGGTGGCTCTGGTGCTAGGCGTCCGTCGCGCGGAAGATAAAAGAAAAGAACAATACCAAGCTAAAATAGAGGGCTTGGCAAAATTCGTTGAAATCACAAGTCCAAGGTAATCAGAAGGAAATATTAGAAATGTCTATCGAACGCACTCTCTCCATTATCAAGCCTGATGCCGTTGCTAAAAACGTCATCGGTCAGATCTATGCTCGTTTTGAAGCAGCTGGTCTCAAAGTTGTCGCTGCAAGAATGGCGCATCTGTCACGCGGTGAAGCTGAAGCTTTTTATGCTGTGCACAAAGAGCGTCCTTTCTTCAAGGATTTGGTCGGTTTCATGATCTCAGGTCCTGTGATGATTCAGGCCCTCGAAGGCGAAGGCGCGATTTTGAAGAATCGTGACTTGATGGGCGCTACAGACCCTAAGAAAGCGGCGCCTGGTACGATTCGTGCTGATTTTGCTGACAGCATTGATGCCAACGCTGTCCATGGTTCTGACGCTGCGGAAACTGCTGCCGTTGAAATCGGCTTCTTTTTCCCTGGCATGAACGTTTACAGCCGTTAATTTTTCGACTGCGACGATGCTATGACGGTCAACCTTCTCGACTTTGATCTGAAAGGCTTGACCGTTTTTTGCGCCAATTTGGGCGAAAAAAGCTTTCGCGCAACGCAGCTCTTTCGTTGGATTCACCAAAAAGGCGCGACTGACTTTGAGCAAATGACCGATCTGGCAAAACCATTACGGTCAAAATTGGCGCAGGCCGCACATTTGCAAAGTCTTAAAATTATCAGTCAGCAAGAGTCAACAGACGGCACCATCAAGTGGCTGTTTGATGTCGGGGCTGGCGACGCTGTTGAGGCGGTTTTCATCCCGGAAGAAAACAGAGGCACCTTGTGCATTTCATCGCAAGCGGGATGTGCTGTGGGATGCCGTTTTTGTTCAACGGGACACCAAGGCTTCAGCCGCAACTTAACCACTGGCGAAATCATCGCGCAATTGTGGTTTGCGGAGCATTTCTTGCGCAAGCATTTGTCCTCAAAAGAGCGTGTCATCTCTAATGTTGTGATGATGGGTATGGGTGAGCCACTTCAAAATTACACGGCGCTGTTACCTGCATTGCGTACCATGCTGGATGATCATGGTTATGGTTTGTCTAGACGGCGAGTGACGGTGTCGACTTCGGGTGTGGTGCCTATGATAGACCGATTGGGTGCAGATTGCCCCGTTGCACTTGCTGTATCACTGCATGCGTCCAACGATGTTTTGCGCAGCAATTTGGTGCCGTTGAATCAAAAATACCCTATAGAGGAATTGATGAGCGCATGCCGACGCTACTTGGAGTTTGCGCCGCGCGATTTCATCACCTTCGAATATTGCATGTTGGATGGGGTCAACGATCAGGTTGAGCACGCAGAGCAACTCGTCGAATTGATGAAGCAGCAATCAATTTTGGGCTTAAGTTGTAAATTTAACTTGATACCCTTTAACCCATTTCCAGAGTCTGGTTTATTGTGCTCATCGAAAGCGCAAGTGGCCGTGTTTGCCAAAATATTGATAAATGCTGGCCTAGTCACAACCATTCGAAAAACCCGCGGTGACGATATCGATGCCGCTTGTGGGCAACTGGCCGGTGAGGTCATGGATAGAACCCGTGTTGGCGCAAGAATAGAAAAGCAGCGCACCATTAAAATCACCCCTGTACAAGATCTTCACACGGACAGGGTCGATATTCCGGCGTCTATTCAACACTGACGGCTTTTATCCTATGTTTGCCCTATGATCAGTGCGATGAATACACTCAAATTTTCAAAATATCTATACCAAATAGGCATCCATTGTTTGCGGATATTGAGTTGCGTATTGATATTGAATGTTGCTGTGGGATGTGCGAATCCAAACGGCAATGCGAGTTCTGGAATTGATTTGGCGACTGCTTCCGACGAAACAGACGGTCAAAAGCGCGCCAAAATTAGACTAGAGCTCGCTGTTGGATATTTAGACCAAGGCCAAACAAATATTGCTTTGGACGAAGTGAAGCTAGCCATTGCCGCAGACCCAAGGTCTGCCGATGCCTTCAGCCTGCGTGGATTGATTTACATGCGTTTGAATGATTTTGGTTTGGCACGTGACAGCTTTAACCGTGGCATAGCGCTGAATCCTAGGGATGGCAATATTGTGCATAACTTGGGCTGGTTGGCTTGTCAGGAATCTCGTTATACAGAGGCTGCAATGAACTTTGATAAAGCTTTAGCCAGTCCTAGCTATGCGGGGCAGGCAAAAACATTTTTGGCGAAAGGTGTCTGCTTGTTGCGTGCCGGCGATGCGCGCCAAGCTGAGAATAGTTTTTTGCGCGCTTTCGAGCTTGATGCAAGTAACCCGATAGCTACTTTTAACTTGGCTAATTTGCTCTATAAACGGAATGATTTAGTTCGCTCTCAGTTTTATATCCGTCGCCTCAATGGTAATGACTACGCCAATGCCGAGTCCTTATGGCTCGCGACTAAAATCGAAAAAAAATTAGGCAACACGCAAGGGGTGCTTCAGTTAACCGACCGTCTACGGAAACAATTCCCGACCTCGCGTGAATTCGGACTGTTTGAACGGGGCGCGTTTGATGAGTGAAAATTTAGTCATGCAAGATACAGCAACAAATCAGGAAAACCCTACAGAGAATTGGTCGATTACCGCAGGGCAAATGTTAAAGCAAGCGCGTTTGGATGCGGGACTGCACATTGCGTCATTGGCCGTTTCCCTGCGGGTACCGGTAAAACGAATTGAAGCCCTGGAAAACGGGCAAATTGATTTGCTACCTGACTTGGTATTTGTGCGAGCATTGACTTCCAGTATTTGTCAAACTTTAAAAATTGATGCTTTGCCCATTCTGGACAAATTGCCAAAGGCTGCATTACCTCGTTTGAATGGTGATGATGTAGCTATCAATACGCCTATTGGCGTGGCGGGAGCTGGGACAGGCGCTCAGCTATCAAATATCGTTACTTCACCATGGCTGATGGGTGTTGTGCTTCTGTGCATAGGTGCTGCTGGGATTTATTTTTGGCCAAAAACATCTACGCTTGCTGTTTCTGACTTAGTTGCTTCGGCAAAAAGCTTGCCTGAGCCAAGCATCAGTCAAGCTAAGGAACTGCAGGTCTCAACTGAAAATGCTGTGATTTCTAGTCCAAATGCGAACGCAACCAATACTTCGGTAGCATCGCCAAATGCCATTGTTCCATCATCCGGTTCACTGGTTTCAAATACTACTGTAGCTGTTGCAGCTGTTTCACTTGTTATCGAGGGGAGTAATCCCAAAGTGCCAGTTAACCCAACTTTACTACCAGCGGATAGTATTGTTGTTTTTAAGGCGAGTGGCGAAACTTGGGTTGAAGTCAAAAATGCAGCTGGCAGCACCATGTTTAAAAAACTACTCAATGCTGGCGAAACTGTAGGGGCATCAGGAGCGTTGCCTCTTACTGTTATCGTTGGGCGTGCAGACGTAACGCAGGTTGAAGTTCGTGGAAAATCTATTGATTTGGCGTTGATTGCAAAAAGCAATGTCGCTCGGTTTGAGGTGAATTGATGGATCCTTGTGCATCAAATTTTGAGTCTATCCCTAGTGCCGCGCCGGCTGCCAGACACTCAAGACAAGCCAGCGTAGTTTGGGGTTCGCGTACCGTGACTGTAGGTGGCAATGCGCCAGTTCGTATTCAGTCCATGACCAATACGGACACGGTTGACGCTATCTCCACAGCCATTCAAATCAAAGAACTAGCGCTGGCTGGGTCAGAAATGGTGCGGATCACGGTCAATACGCCTGAAGCGGCCCAACAAGTTCCATACATTCGTGAGCAACTTGACCGTATGGGCATTGACGTACCTTTGATTGGCGACTTTCATTACAACGGCCATCGTTTATTGACAGACTATCCTGATTGCGCGCAAGCATTGTCAAAGTACCGAATCAATCCAGGTAATGTTGGCAAGGGCGATAAAAAAGACAAGCAATTCGGTCAAATGATAGAGGCTGCTATTCGCTGGAACAAAGCTGTCCGGATTGGCGTGAATTGGGGTAGTTTAGACCAAGAACTTTTGGCTAACTTGATGGATGCCAATGGTCAAAGAGCTGAGCCATGGGATGTCAAGCAAGTGATGTATGAAGCCTTGGCGACTTCTGCTATTGATTCAGCAAAACTGGCTGAGAGCATGGGCTTGAGTGGCAATCAAATCATTCTGTCGTGCAAGGTCAGTGGTGTGCAAGATTTGATTTCTGTCTACCGTGGCTTATCTAAGCGTTGCGATTATGCACTTCATCTCGGCTTGACCGAGGCGGGTATGGGCACAAAAGGCACGGTTGCATCCGCTACCGCTTTGTCAATCTTGCTTCAAGAAGGCATTGGCGACACCATTCGCGTGTCATTAACGCCACAGCCTGGAGAGGCGCGTACGCAAGAGGTTTTAATCGCTTCAGAAATACTGCAATCGATCGGTTTGCGTAGTTTTGTACCCAGTGTCACAGCTTGTCCAGGCTGTGGACGCACCACAAGTTCAACTTTCCAAGAGTTGACGAAGCAAATTGACGATTTCTTGCGCGCGCAAATGCCAGTTTGGAAAAGCCAATACCCTGGCGTTGAAAAAATGAAAGTTGCCGTGATGGGTTGCATCGTTAACGGCCCTGGCGAGAGCAAGCATGCTGATATTGGCATCAGCCTGCCCGGTACTGGCGAAGCACCTGCGGCTCCTGTTTATATTGACGGCGAAAAAAGCGTGACTTTGCGTGGTGAAGGCATTGCGCAAGAGTTTCAAGTCATCGTGGAAAAATACATTGAAAACCGCTATGGCAAAAAGTGAAAAGTTAGTAGCTGTCAAAGGCATGAACGATATTTTGCCGCCAGACTCAGCGCGATGGGAATGGTTTGAAGCGCATGTGCGCGATGTGATGGCGGGTAGTGCTTACCGCAATATTCGTACGCCGATTGTTGAGCCAACCGCCTTGTTTGTACGTGGCACGGGTGAAACGACGGATATTGTTGAAAAAGAGATGTACTCTTTTGAGGACCGGTTGAACAGTGAGCAACTTACTTTGCGTCCTGAAAATACGCCGGGCGTGGTACGTGCGGCCATTGAGCACAATTTAACTTATGAAGGTGGCAAGCGTCTCTACTACATGGGTCCCATGTTTCGACATGAGCGCCCACAGCGCGGTCGCTATCGTCAGTTTTATCAACTTGGCGCCGAAGCCTTGGGTTTTGCCGGGCCTGAAGTAGATGCTGAATTGATGTTGTTGGTAGATCAAATATTCAAACGCGTCGGTGTAAAAAACGTCCGCATTGAAATCAACAGTCTCGGTATCCCTTTAGAGCGACAAACGCACCGAGCCGCTCTCATCTCATATTTTCAACAAAACGCTGATTTGCTAGATGCAGATGCGCAACGCCGTTTGCTTACCAACCCGTTACGCATTCTGGACACGAAAAACCCAGCTATGCAGGCGATGATGCAAGACGCACCGCAATTGTTGAGTTTCTTGGGTGAAGCATCGTTAAAGCATCTGGAAACAGTGCAGCGGCTCCTCTCAGCATGCGACGTACCATGGACTGTTAATCCAAGGTTGGTACGTGGTTTAGACTACTACAGCCACACTGTTTTTGAGTTCATCACGACAGAGCTTGGCGCGCAAGGCACGCTTTGTGGCGGTGGTCGTTACGATGGTTTGTTTGAAGTTCTAGGCGGCAAACCAACGCCCGCTGTTGGCTGGGGCATGGGCATTGAGCGTGTGCTGGAGCTGTTAAAAGAGCAATCCATTGAAACAGCTAACACGGTTTTAGATGCGTACGCTATCGTGCCAGATTTAGCGGATTCTGTGCATGTTGCTCCCGTGTTGCAACAACTACGAGCACTGGGCATCAGCGTACAAATGCATGCGACTGCTGATGGCGCTGCTGGCGCGATGAAGAGCCAATTCAAAAAGGCGGATGCCAGCGGCGCTCGTTATGCCTTGGTATTTGGCGCTGAAGAATTAGCTAAACAGCAAGTTGCGGTGAAATCTTTGCGCGACGGACAGGGTGCACAAGCGCTACAGTCTTTAGAATCCGTAGAATCATGGGCTAAAACCTTGTTGGTTTAATATTTCACATTCATTTTTAAAAATAAGTATTTTTATGGCAAACCATCTCGACCTAGACGAACAAGAACAATTAGACCAGTTCAAACATTTTTGGAAGCAATACGGCAACCTGATCACTTGGGTATTAATCGCAGTGTTAGGTGCTTTTGCCGCTTGGAACGCCTACGAATACTGGCAACGCAGCCAAGCCACGCAGGCTGCAGCGATGTTTGACGAAGTCGAACGCAGTATTGCCACTGGCGATGTTGCAAAGGTTGAGCGGGCTTTGTCTGACATGAATGCCAAATTCGGTTCTAGCCCTTATGCACAGCAAGCAGGGTTATTGGCTGCTAAGACGTTTTACGAAAAAGGCAATCTGGATGCTAGTAAGAAAGCTTTGGCCACTGTTGCAGAAAAATCATCAGATGCGGGCTACCAAGCGATTGCCAAACTGCGTTTAGCCAGTGCCCAAATTGAAGGCAAAAGCTATGACGATGCCATGAAGCAATTGTCTGGTGCTTTCCCCAAAGAATTTGAACCCTTGGCCGCTGACCGCCGTGGTGATGTGCTGGCTTTACAGGGCAAACCTGCAGAAGCAAAAGCCGAATATGTTAAAGCGTACAAAGGCTTTGATGACCGTTCAGCCTACCGTCGCTTAGTTGAGGTTAAGTTGAATGCCTTGGGTGGTGATCCTGTCACGATTGCTGTTACAGATATAGCAACTAAAGACGCTTCTGCGGAGCCGAAAAAATGAACTTCTGGGGGCTAGCTTCTGGTACCGGATTACGTCGTATTGGTGGCGTCGTATGGCTAACCTCGGCATTAAGCTTGTTGGCTGGATGTACAAGTGTGAGCTCCACTTTAGGATTGAGTTCGGGTGAAAAACCCAAACCAAATGAACTTGCTGTCAATGTACCAAAACTTGCTGTGCGTTTGGTTTGGTCAAACAACTTGACGGCAATAAATTTCCCATTAAATATAGATGTAGCCGGCGGAAATTCTGCCAAAGATGCTATTATTAATATAGCAAGTAGCGATGGTGTCGTCGCAAGTTTTAATGCGGCTAGTGGGCGTGAATTGTGGCGCGCCCAGTCTGGTAGGACTTTGGCTGCGGGCGTCGGCTCAGATGCTGGTTTTGCAGCAGTTGTGACGACCTCAAACGAAGTAATCGTTTTTAGCAGTGGCCGTGAAGCATGGCGTCAAAAACTTAGCAATTCAAGCTACACCGCGCCTTTGGTTTCCGATGGTAAGGTGTTTGTTTTAGGTGCTGATCGTGCGATTTCTGCGTTTGAATTGTCAGACGGTAAAAAACTGTGGACGCAGAAAAAATCAGCCGAAGCTTTGACTTTGCGTCAATCCGGCGTTTTGTTGATGGTGTCAGACACCTTGGTCTCGAGCTCATCGGGTCGTTTGTTGGGTATCAACCCCCTTGATGGCAACGTTCGCTGGAGTACCCCCATTGCCACCGCGCGCGGCACCAATGACATTGAGCGCTTGGTAGACTTGGTCGGTCGCGTGTCAAATGACAGCGAAGTTGTTTGCGCTCGCGCTTACCGCGTCAGCGTGGGATGCGTCAATACCTTTCGAGGTAATGTGGTGTGGACCAAGCCAGCCGTGGGGTTGGAGGGCGTTCAGGGCGATGCTCGCTCCCTGTTTGGTGCGGAATCGGATGGCAAAGTCATCGCTTGGAACCGCGCCAATGGTGAGCGCCTGTGGCAGACGGAGCATCTGCTCAACCGTAATTTGTCCGCCCCAGCCGTGCTGGAAAAGGCGATTGCCGTGGGAGACAGTACAGGATTGGTGCATTTTTTGTCTAAGACTGACGGCTCGTCACTGAATCGTTTGACAACGGACGGCTCTGCCATCGCTGCTGCGCCAGTGGTTGTAGGCAATACCTTGGTGGTGGTGACGCGCAATGGTGGTGTTTTTGGGTTCGTGGTTGAGTAAGTTTGGGTAAGTTTGGGTAAGGCAGAGTAAAATGGTCGATCTGGCAAATAGTGCTAGAAATTCGGCAGCTTGCCACCATCTCTGTTGTAGACGCCCACTCTGCACATAAAAATAATAAAAAGAAAATGAAACCTGCCGTATGAAACCTGTATTAGCCCTTGTTGGCCGTCCAAACGTCGGCAAATCTACCCTGTTTAACCGTTTGACCAAAACGCGCGATGCCATCGTGGCCGATTTTGCGGGTTTGACGCGTGACCGCCATTACGGCAATGGCAAACAAGGCAAACTCGAATACATCGTCATCGACACCGGCGGTTTCGAGCCGGATGCCGAAACCGGCATTTACAAAGAAATGGCCAAACAAACCCGCCAAGCTGTGGCGGAGGCGGATGTGGTCATCTTCATGCTTGACGCCCGTTCTGGCGTGTGCGCACAAGACCACGACATTGCCAAATACCTGCGAAAGCTGGGTAAAACTTGTCTGTTGGTGGCGAACAAAGCCGAAGGCATGACCAACAGCCACCAGTTGGGTGAGTTTTTTGAGCTGGGCTTGGGCGATGTGCATGGCATTTCCGCCTCGCACGGGCAGGGTACGCGTGAACTGGTTGATTTGGCATTCCACACCCTGCAAGTGGGTGCGCCTGAAGCCGAAGAAGAAATCGACAATGGCGCTATCAAACTTGCAGTAGCCGGCCGCCCTAACGTGGGTAAATCAACGCTCATCAACACTTGGCTAGGCGAAGAGCGCTTGGTCGCTTTTGACTTGCCTGGCACCACACGCGACGCTATTTCTGTGCCCTTTGAGCGTGATGGCCAGCTTTTTGAGCTGATAGACACCGCAGGTTTGCGCCGCAAAGGTCAGGTTTTTGAGGCGATTGAGAAGTTTTCTGTCGTCAAAACCCTGCAAGCCATTGCCACGGCCAACGTTGTTTTGCTGTTGATTGACGCCGAGCAGGGTGTGACAGATCAAGATGCCCACATTGCCGGTTACATCCTAGAAAGCGGCCGCGCGGTGGTGATTGCCATCAACAAGTGGGATGCGGTCGATGCTTACCAGCGCGATTTGGTGCAAAGGTCGATTGAAACGCGTTTGTCTTTCTTGAAATTTGCTGAATTGCACTTCATCTCCGCCAAAAAACGTCAAGGTTTGGGTCCAGTTTGGACCTCCATCGCCAAAGCGCACCGTTCCGCCACAATCAAGATGACTACGCCGGTTTTGACGCGTTTGCTCTTAGAAGCAACCCAATTCCAAAGCCCAGAGCGCGCTGGCATGTTCCGTCCCAAGCTGCGTTATGCGCATCAGGGGGGTATGAATCCGCCCGTTATCGTGGTTCACGGCAACTCGCTGGAGCATGTGTCTGCCTCGTACAAGCGCTTTTTGGAAGGGCGTTTCCGCAAAGAATTCAAACTGGTGGGTACACCGCTGCGTATTGAGATGAAAACCAGTACCAACCCGTATGCAGGCAAAGAAAGCAACCGCGTCAGGGAGTAACCTCATTTTTAGGGTTAAATATGACTCTAGCCAGCGTATTTATTGCCTAAGGAGCTATTAAAAATATAGCAAAATATACTGCCTATTGAAATGGTTTAAATTGCCCTCATTATCTTAGGCAGGTATTCTGATGGGTATTAAATTGAATTTTTCGTATTTTCACAGCTTATTACAGATACCAAAGTAAATGTGACTGGAAGCTGTGGTAATGTTAAGTCTCTTGTGTATTTTAAAAAATTTATAAACAACGTTTGAACACGGAGCATATCGTGACCAATAAAGGCCAACTCTTGCAAGACCCATTCCTCAACCAACTTCGCCGTGAACACGTGCCTGTGTCGATTTACCTCGTCAACGGCATCAAGCTACAAGGCCAAGTCGAATCCTTCGACCAATACGTCATTTTGTTACGCAACACCGTGACGCAAATGGTCTACAAGCATGCCATTTCCACCATCGTGCCCGGTCGTGCGGTCAACTTCCAAGCCGCTGTTGACGATGGTCAAGCTGCGCCCGCCGCAGCGCCGTCCGTTGCCAGCTAAGCTAGGCAATTCAAGCTGTGTCTGACGTGAATGCTGCGCTGACCATTTTGGTGGGCGTGGATTTTGGCCATCCCAACTTTGATGGCGAACTTGAAGAGTTGGCATTGTTGGCTGAATCTGCTGGTTTGCAGCCGGTAGCGCGCATCACCTGCAAGCGTAAAGCGCCCGATGCCGCCTTGTTTGTCGGAACGGGCAAAGCCGATGAAATCAAACTCCTTGCCCTGCAAATGGGAGCAACGGAGGTGTTGTTTGACCAAGCCTTGAGCCCCGCCCAGCAGCGAAACCTAGAGAAAACACTGGAGTTGCCCGTCAACGACCGTATTTTTTTGATTCTACAAATCTTCGCCCAGCGCGCCCGCAGCCATGAGGGCAAATTGCAGGTGGAGCTGGCCAAATTGCAGTATTTAAGCACTCGACTGGTGCGCCGTTGGTCGCATTTAGAGCGTCAAAGCGGCGGTATCGGCATGCGCGGTGGCCCAGGCGAAAAGCAAATTGAGCTGGATAAGCGAATTATTAGCGACTCCATCAAGCGCACCAAAGAGCGCCTGGAAAAGGTCAAAAAGCAGCGAAACACGCAGCGCCGCCAGCGCGACAAGCGCCAAACATTCAACATTTCACTGGTCGGCTACACCAATGCGGGTAAATCTACGCTGTTCAACGCCTTGGTTAAAGCCCGCGCTTATGCGGCTGACCAGCTGTTTGCCACGCTGGACACCACCACGCGCCAGCTGTATTTAGAAAATGCTGGAAACAGGGCAGACGGCGGTGCGGGTCGTACTGTATCACTGTCGGATACGGTGGGTTTCATCCGAAATTTGCCGCACGGTTTGGTCGACGCTTTTCGCGCAACCCTGCAAGAGGCGATTGATGCGGACTTGTTGATTCATGTAGTCGATGCCGCGAATCCAGGCTACCCTGAGCAAATTCCCGAAGTGCAACGGGTTTTGAAAGACATTGGTGCAGACTCTGTGCCGCAACTCTTGGTATTTAACAAGCTGGATGCTCTTGAAATATCGCAAATACCGCTTCAACTGAACGACGTGTATGAAATAGATGGTGTCGATGTGCCGCGCATTTTTGTCAGCGCGCAAACGGGTGCTGGTTTGTCCCAGCTGCGTGCGCATTTGGCCAAGACTGTGCAAGAGGCTATGGCAGCTTGGGAACAAGGCGATAATTCAGACTATGATCCACGCTTTGGGATTGTTGAGAGCTGAAAAGTGAACTGAAAAGTACGAGATTTAGAAAGTACGACATAAAAATATGAATACCAATCTACGAACGGTGAATTTACACGCTGCAGAGCGGGGCGGACTGCTGCAGCGCTTCAAATTAGCACTGCAAGGCATGTTTAACTTAAACGACTCCAAATGGGGTCGTGAAGGGGAGAAGCCAACAGGTGATGGCGCCGATTTGCCGCCTGTGCCACCAAGTTCACAGCCTCAGACTCAAGACGACAAGCCTAGTCAGCAACCGCCGCGTGGCGGCAACAAGCCCAATGCAGGACCGCCTGATTTGGACGAGCTGTGGCGTGATTTCAACAAAAAGTTGAACGGCTGGCTTGGCGGTGCAAACAACAAAGGCCGCTCGCAAAACAACAACCAAGGCGGGGGCAATAACAACGGTTCAGGCAATGGTGGTGGTTTTCAGCCTGACATGAAAAGTGCTGGCTTGGGCGTTGGTTTGATTGCTGGCGTGTTGGCGCTGATTTGGCTGGGCACCGGTTTCTTTATCGTGCAAGAGGGGCAGCAAGCCGTGATCACCCGCTTTGGTGAACTCAAAGGCACCCGCGAAGCTGGTTTCAATTGGCGCATGCCTTACCCCATTGAGCGCCATGAAACGGTGGCGTTGACGCAGTTGCGTTCTATCGAAATTGGTAAGGGTTCTACTGGGCAGGCAACGGGGTTGAAAGACTCATCGATGTTGACGCAAGATGAGAATATTGTGGACATCAAATTCACCATTCAATACCGTTTGAAAAGCGCGGCAGATTATCTTTTCCAAAATCGCAACCCTGATGATGCAGTTTCAAAAGCCGCCGAATCCGCCATTCGCGAAGTGGTTGGACGCGGCAATATGGATGCGGTACTGAGCAAAGACCGTGAATCGATTCAGCGCGATGTGGTCAAAAGCGTTCAGTCACAGCTTGATCGGTATAAAACCGGTATTCAAATCCAAACCGTGAACATTCAAAACGTGCAACCGCCCGAGCAGGTGCAAGCGGCGTTTGACGATGCGCTCAAAGCCGGTCAAGACCGTGACCGTCTTAAAAACGAAGGTCAAGCGTATGCCAACGACGTGATTCCACGCGCCAAAGGCACGGCAGCGCGCCTGAAAGAAGAGGCGGATGGCTACAAAGCCAATGTCATTGCACGTGCCGAGGGCGATGGCGAGCGCTTCAAATCGGTTCAGGCCGAGTATCAAAAAGCACCCCAAGTCACACGTGACCGCCTGTATTTAGACGCTATGCAGCAAATCTACAGCAGCGTGACCAAAGTGGTGGTTGATTCCAAGCAGGGTAACAACATGCTGTATTTGCCGCTGGATAAAATCATGCAACTGACGAATAACCCGAGCGCAGACATCACTGTTTTACCTAACACCAGCGCACCGGTCACTGCACCTGCGCCTACTGCTACGGTTGATGCCCGCACTCGCGACGCCAGCCGCTCGCGTGACCGTGATGGCCGTTGATTTGACCGATTGGAATACAAGAATATGAACAAAATTGGACTCATCATTTCATCGCTGCTGATAGGTATCGCAGTGCTCGCATCGACTCTGTTTGTGGTCGATCAGCGCCAGTTTGGCGTGCTGTACTCGTTCGGGCAGATTAAAGAGGTCATTACCGAGCCAGGTCTGCGCTTCAAGTTGCCGCAGCCGTTTCAAAACGTGGTCTTTTTAGATCGCAGAGTGCTGACTTTGGACAGCCCAGAAACTGGCTCCATTCAAACCGCTGAAAAGAAAAACTTGGTGGTTGATTGGTTGGTTAAGTGGCGCATTGCAGACCCCAAGCAGTTCATTCGTAACAACTCAGGCGGCGCGAATATTTCTACCGCTGAGCAGCGTTTGACCTCTGTGGTGCAAGATGCCTTGAATTCTGAAGTGACCAAGCGCACCGTGAAAGACGTATTGTCAACCGACCGTGACAAAATCATGCTGGGCGTGCAGCAGCGCTTGGTGGACGATGCGAAGACGTTTGGTATTGAAATTGTCGACGTGCGCATCAAACGCGTGGACTTTCCAGCTTCTGTGGCAGATTCGGTCTACCAGCGTATGAAATCTGAACGCCAGCAAGTTGCCAACGAATTGCGCTCAACCGGCGGCGCTGAAGGCGAAAAAATCCGCGCAGATGCTGACCGCCAGCGTGATATTTTGGTGGCTGAGGCTTATCGCGATGCGCAAAAGGTGAAGGGCGAGGGGGATGCCAAAGCCGCGACTTTATATGCCGATGCCTTTGGCCGCGACCCGCAATTTGCCCAGTTTTACCGCAGTTTGGACGCTTACAAAGCCAGTTTTAGCAAGAAAAGCGATGTGTTGGTGCTAGATCCAAATTCGTCCGAGTTCTTTAAGACGATGCGCAATGGTGGTGCAAAGTAAGCCATTTCGAGGTATAATCGAATGGCTTTGCATGTCGCAAGGCGCACGTTAGCCGCCATTCCATTGGTTAACGCAAGTCATATTTATATATAGGAAATTCAAATGATCGCATCATCGATTAAAGCCGAAGTCGTTAAAGCCAATGCGCGTAGCGCTAATGATACCGGTAGCACCGAAGTCCAAGTGGCTTTGTTGACAGCTCGTATCAACGAACTAACCCCTCATTTCAAGTTGCATGCCAAAGACCACCACGGTCGTCGCGGTTTGCTGCGCATGGTTAACAGCCGTAAAAGCTTGTTGGCCTATTTGAACCGTAAAGACCATGACCGTTATGTTGCGTTGATCGCCAAGTTGGGTCTGCGTAAGTAATTTGTCTACTGCATAGTTTATTGCTATAAAGCGCCTGAGTTAGTTCTGCTTACTCGGGCGTTTTTTGTTTTGAGTTTAGTATTTAGTAATTTTTCAGAGAAAGATTGACCGAAGACAAGCTGTGTCATTCCATAAGTAATAAGTAGGTTAATCAAAGACTTGCTAAGTTTGAGAGTACTTATTTTTTCTGGAATGGCATTGTGTTCATCAAATCTGCTCTGACCGCCGCAACTCTAACGGGTTGCATTTTTTAGGTGACCAAGTTAGTCACATTTTCAGGAGCTACAAAATGACAATGTTCAAAAAAGTATCGAAAACATTCCAATGGGGTGCAAACACCGTCACCATGGAAACCGGCGAAATCGCTCGCCAATCTAGCGGCGCTGTGCTGTTGGACATGGACGGCACCGTCGTGCTGGCCACCGTCGTCGGTAAAACCGAAGGCAAAGCAGGGCAAGATTTCTTCCCTTTAACCGTTGATTACCTTGAAAAATCATACGCTGCTGGCAAAATTCCAGGCAGCTTTTTCAAGCGCGAAGGCCGCCCAAGCGAGTTTGAAACACTCACCAGCCGCTTGATCGACCGCCCAATTCGCCCGCTCTTCCCAGAAGGTTTCTTCAACGAAGTCCATGTGGTTGTGCACACTGTCTCTTTGAACCCTGAAGTTGATGCGGATATCGCAGCGTTGATCGCTGTCAGCGCAGCCTTATCCGTCAGTGGCATCCCATTCAGCGGCCCGATTGGCGCAGCCCGCGTGGGTTACGTCAACGGCGAATACGTCTTGAACCCAGGTAAAACGGCGCGTTTAGGTTCTATCATGGACTTGGTCGTTGCGGGTACAGAATCTGCCGTGTTGATGGTGGAATCAGAAGCACAGCAGCTCAGCGAAGAAATCATGCTTGGCGCGATCGTTTTCGGTCATGACCAAGGCAATATCGCCATCAACGCGATTCATGACTTGGTGCGTGACGCAGGTAAACCCGTCTGGGACTGGAAAGCACCGGCGAAAGACGAGCCAATGATCGCGAAAATCGACGGCTTGGCAAAAGACAAACTCGTTGCTGCTTACCAAATCCGCAACAAACAAGCCCGCACACAAGCTTGCCGCTCGGCTTACTCTGAAGTCATGGCTGCTCTCAAAGCAGAAGGCGCAGAGTTTGACAAAGTCGCCATTGAAGGCTTGTTGTTTGAAATTGAAGCCAAAATCGTTCGCAGTCAAATTCTGGCAGGCGAGCCACGTATTGACGGCCGCGACACCCGTACCGTCCGTGCGATCGAAATCCGCAACAGCGTGTTGCCACGTACCCACGGCTCTGCCCTGTTCACCCGTGGTGAAACACAGGCTTTGGTCGTGACCACACTCGGTACAGAGCGTGATGCACAGCGTATTGATGCGCTGTCTGGCGACTTTGAAGACAACTTTATGCTGCACTACAACATGCCTCCGTTCGCCACCGGCGAGACCGGCCGCGTGGGCACGCCCAAGCGCCGTGAAATCGGCCATGGCCGTCTGGCCAAGCGGGCTTTGATTGCCTGCCTGCCAAGCAAGGAAGAGTTTCCGTACACCATGCGCGTGGTGAGTGAGATCACCGAGTCCAACGGCTCCTCATCGATGGCCTCAGTGTGCGGCGGCTGCCTCAGCCTGATGGACGCTGGCGTGCCGATGAAAGCGCACGTGGCAGGCATTGCCATGGGCCTGATCAAGGACGGCGGCCGCTTTGCCGTGCTGACCGACATTCTGGGTGACGAAGATCATCTGGGCGACATGGACTTCAAGGTGGCGGGCACCACCAACGGCATTACCGCCTTGCAGATGGACATCAAAATCCAGGGCATCACCAAAGAAATCATGCAAGTCGCACTGGCCCAGGCCAAAGAAGCCCGCATGCACATTCTGGG
>JAYUCJ010000196.1:0-7866 GCA_043740415.1 Polaromonas sp.
CAAAATCGAAGAGCTGCGCTATGTGCAAACCGAATCTGCGGTCGATATTTCCAGTGAAATCGACCAGCTGGCCAAGAAAAGCCTGCAGCTGACCAAGGATATCTACAGCGATTTGACGCCGTGGCAAATCACCAAAATCTCGCGCCACCCTGAGCGTCCGTACACCATGGACTACATCAACGACATCTTCACCGATTTCGTGGAAATGCACGGTGACCGCCATTTTGCGGACGATTTGAGCATTGTGGGTGGCTTGGCGCGTTTCAACGGCGCTGCGTGCATGGTCATCGGCCAGCAAAAAGGCCGCGATACCAAAGAACGCGCCATGCGCAACTTTGGCATGAGCAAGCCTGAGGGCTACCGCAAAGCGTTACGTTTGATGAAAACGGCTGAGAAGTTCAAATTACCTGTTTTTACCTTTGTCGACACGCCCGGCGCGTACCCCGGCATTGACGCCGAAGAGCGCAGCCAGTCCGAGGCGATTGGTCGCAATATTTTTGAAATGGCGCAGCTGGAAGTGCCTATCATCACCACCATCATTGGTGAAGGCGGCTCAGGCGGCGCATTGGCTATTTCGGTCTGTGACCAGTTGGTCATGCTGCAATACGCGGTTTACTCGGTGATCAGCCCTGAAGGATGTGCGTCTATTTTATGGAAAACCTCAGAAAAAGCCGAAATCGCGGCAGATGCGCTGGGCATCACCGCGCACCGCTTGAAGGCTTTGGGCATCGTTGACAAAATCGTCAATGAACCCGTAGGCGGCGCACACCGCGACCACAAGCAGATGACGGCGTTTTTAAAGCGCGCACTGAATGATGCGTATCGCCAAGTCAGCGACTTGAAGACCAAAGAACTGTTGGAGCGCCGCTACGAGCGTTTGATGAGTTACGGCAAATTCTCTGACATCAAAGCCGATACAAAATCTGAAAAATCTGACAAATCGGAAAGTAAATCAAGCCAAAAGTAACCGCAAGCAAGGAACTATTAACGTTTCTCAGTACCATAGCTTTATGCTCAAATATTTTTCTCAGGCACTCGGGATGTTGGTTTTTATAGCCGGCAGCTTGTGGTCTGCTCCCACACTCGCTCGGACCTTGTTTATTGATTTCAACAATGCTGAAAATGAAATAGCCGTTTTCAAGCAAAGTCAGCAGGACGTTGCCTCTGAAGTGGTGGTGGTGCCGTCGTACCAGCGTATCACGCGCAAGCAGCGTTTGCATATTTTGAAAACCAATGAAGCGATTGAGCGCTATACCGTCAAAGTGCAGGATTGTGCTGTTGCGATGAAAAAGGACAAAAAATGCGATAGCTACTACGACCAAATTTTTGCATTAGAAAAAGAGCGTGAAAAGACGACCGGTTATTACAGCGCTGAAGATTTGAAAAGAGAGTTGTTGGCGCTGCTTGAAGATAAAAACGCGGTTCCTTTTAACATGGTGGTAATTTCTGGACATCACGAGCAAGGCTTTTACAGAGGCGAGCTGACGGATGCCAGAGTCAAAGAATTCGTCGACATGATGGACGAAAGCCGCGCTCTTTACAGCAAAGTCAACACAGTCGTGTTTTTAGGCTGTGAAACGGGAACCAAAGCGGTTTATAAAAATACCTTGCAGTCCATGTTTCCAGATGTGCCGGTGATTTTGGCCTCTGAAGACAACGCGCCCACGCGCAACGAAGCGCGAAATTTGGCCTATCTTCGCCACGTTGTCAGTATTCGCCCCAAATTACTGGCAGCTAAAACGGCGAAAGAAGTACAGCCTTTGTACGACAGCTTGTTGGCTAAACATTGGCCTGCCAGCCTGCTGTGGCGGCAAAACGTTGTCTTTTTTAAAGACAGCACCGAGTTGCTTTGACACTTTCGCTAGACCAAGCCATTGCCGGCTTTGAGCCAAATTTGCCTTTGGCGATTGGCTACAGCGGTGGTGCAGATTCCACCGCTTTACTCTTAGCCTGTGCGCAAAAGTGGCCAGGCCAAGTCAGCGCCATACATATTCACCACGGTTTACAAGCTGCGGCGGATGATTTTGCGACGCATTGCGAGGCATTTTGCAAGCGCATCAACGTGCCGTTGGTGATCAAAAAGGTCGACGCCAAGCATGAACTTGGTGAAAGCCCAGAAGCGGCGGCTAGACATGCCAGATACAGCGCTTTTTCGAGTATAAATATGCATGTAGCCGGTGTATTTATTGCCTATAATGCTATTAATAATATAGCAAATAGAGAGGCTTCAAATGTTTCGATGGCATTGGCGCAACACGCAGACGACCAAGTTGAAACGCTGCTACTCGCCCTAAGCCGTGGCGCAGGTTTGCCCGGCTTGGCGGCGATGCCAGCCGCTTGGCAGCGTGATGGCATTCAGTATTACCGACCGCTATTACAAGTCTCCGCGTCTGAAATTCGCTGTTGGCTAACTGCCCAAACTGATTTTGGCGATGAAAACGGGAAGCTATGTGGCGTGCCGTTCGTGGAAGACCCAACCAATACCGACGAATCGTTCACCCGCAACCGCATCCGCGCCAAGCTTTTACCGGCTTTAGATGCCGTATTTCCACAGTTCCGCGACACCTTTACCCGCAGTTGCAGCCATGTAGCGCAGGCGCAGTTGTTGTTGAACGAAGTTGCAGTAGAAGATTTACGCAAAGTTGAAAATCCTCCAAAAATTCAGCAATTACAACAGCTTAGCGATGCAAGAATGGGCAATGCGTTGCGGTTTTGGCTGAAAACAATACACCAAACCACGCCCAGCACGGCGCAACTGAGCCAGTTGATCGATCAAATCAAGGTTTGCACCACGCGCGGGCACAAAATCCATATCAAAGTCGGACGCGGCTTCGTTGAGCGCAAAGAGGCATGTATTGATTGGTACAATCCCTAGGTTTTACTTTTTCATAAATTCCTATGGCTTTGATAGTTCATAAATACGGCGGCACCTCCATGGGCTCGACAGAGCGCATTGCCTTGGTCGCCAAACGCGTTGCCAAATGGGCGCGCGCCGGTCACAAAATGGTCGTTGTTCCCAGCGCCATGAGTGGCGAAACCAACCGTTTGCTCGCTTTGGCCAAAGAGTTAGCACCAGCCAAACCGGGCGACGCTTACAACCGCGAGTTGGACATGCTGGCCTCCACGGGCGAGCAAGCCTCGTCTGCTTTGTTGGCGATTGCGTTGCAAGCTGAAGGCCTGGAAGCTGTCAGCTACGCCGGCTGGCAGGTCGCCATCAAAACCAACAGCGCCCACACCAAAGCCCGTATCGAGTCGATTGACGACAAAAAAGTCCGCGCGGATTTGGATGCTGGCCGCGTCGTCATCGTCACCGGTTTTCAGGGCGTGGACGAGTTGGGCAACATCACCACGCTGGGTCGCGGCGGGTCGGACACTTCCGCTGTGGCCGTGGCTGCTGCGTTGAAGGCGGACGAATGCTTGATCTACACCGACGTCGATGGCGTTTACACCACCGACCCGCGCGTCGTGCCCGAGGCACGCCGTTTGCACACCGTCAGCTTTGAAGAAATGCTGGAAATGGCGTCCATGGGCTCCAAAGTGCTGCAAATCCGCTCGGTCGAATTTGCCGGTAAATACAAGGTAAAAATGCGCGTGTTGTCCAGCTTCACGCCGTGGGATATTGACATTAATGAAGAAGCCGTGTCCGGCACTTTGATTACTTTTGAGGAAGATGAAGACATGGAACAAGCCGTCGTATCAGGTATCGCTTTCAACCGTGATGAAGCCAAAATCTCCGTGCTGGGCGTGCCAGACACCCCAGGCATTGCCTACAAAATCGTCGGTGCGGTGGCAGATGCCAACATTGAAATCGACATGATCATCCAAAACGTCAGCAAAGAAGGCAAAACCGACTTCAGCTTCACCGTGCACCGCAACGACTTTGCCAAAGCGGTCGATTTGTTGAACAACAAAGTGATTGGCGCCTTGGGTGCGAAAGAAGTCGTGGGCGACGCCAAAATCTGCAAAGTCTCCATCGTCGGCATCGGCATGCGCAGCCACGTGGGCATTGCCAGCAAAATGTTCAGCTGCTTGGCCGAAGAGGGCATCAACATCCAGATGATTTCCACTTCAGAGATCAAAACCTCGGTGGTGATCGACGAAAAATACATGGAATTGGCCGTGCGCGCACTGCACAAGGTGTTTGGTTTGGATCAAGCCGCAGCTTAATTTTATGGTTTGTTTGTGGTTTTTTGAAAGCCAGTTTTAGAAATTGAACCCCAAGTCGTGAGATAATACAGCTTGATTTCGATAAGTAGGAAACGTGACCGAGTGGCCGAAGGTGCTCCCCTGCTAAGGGAGTATGGGGTGTAGAGCCTCATCGAGAGTTCGAATCTCTCCGTTTCCGCCAGTATTACTGAGAAGTAAGTAAAAATCCCCGTAACTCAGTGAGCTACGGGGATTTTTTATTTGCGGTTTCTATTTGGGCTATTTGATTTATAAGGAAATTTTATGAACAAGCGACTTCTTATATTTGCGACAGCGTTGGTTTTTTCAGCTTTCTCAGCCTTTTCTGTATCAGCGAGTGCCAAAGACTTGCGCGTCATCGTGCACAGCTCGTTTGATTTGCCCAAGCCGTTGCTGGCTAAATTTGAATCCGAAGCGGGCGTGAAACTCAAAATCGTCAAAGGTGGCGATTCTGGGGAGATGTTGAACAAGCTGATCTTGACGAAAAAAGCACCGATTGCGGATGTGGTCTATGGCATCGACAACGCGCAAGCTGTCAGAGCCAAAGCCGCAGACATTATTGAGACCTACGACGGTGCCGCCGCCCAAGGCGAATCAAAAGCCGAATTTGCAGGCATGGCAGTTGCGGTTGACTACGGTTTTGTGACGCTGAACTACGACAAAGGCACCGTCGCCAAGCGTGGCACACCGCTGCCAAAATCGTTGGAAGAATTAACCCAGCCCGCATATAAAAAATGGCTGGTCGTCGAAAACCCAGCCACATCAGGCCCTGGCTACGCTTTTTTACTGGCGACGATTGCCAACATGGGTGAAGAAAAAGCTTTTGCATGGTGGAAGAGCATGCGTGGCAATGGCATGAAGGTTGCCAAGGGCTGGACAGAAGCTTATTACACAGACTTTAGCCGCAACGGTGGCGCGTATCCTATAGTAGTGAGCTACGCCAGCAGCCCTGCTGCTGAGGTGTTTTACAGCAAAGAAAAATTGGCAGATTCGCCAACCGCAAGCTTGTTTTTGCCGGGCGCGGTGTTCCGCCAAGTCGAAGGTGTGGCGCTCATCAAAGGTGGCAAGCAACGCCCAGAAGCTGAGAAATTCTTGGAATTCATGCGCACAGCAGACGTGCAGGAAGCACTGCAAACGACGATGTGGATGTACCCGATTCAAAGCACCACCAAGCGTGCCGATGTGATGCGTTTTGCGCCTGAGCCAGCTAAATTTGAAAGCATGGCACCTGCTGTCATCGCTGAAAAAGGCGCTGGGTGGATCAGTCGCTGGACCAAGACTGTTTTGAAGTAAATTTTTGAAATAAAGTTTTTCAAATATAGCCATGAAACACTCGTCAAGAGTGGCGTTGCTCCTGCTGCCCAGCGCGGCAGTGGTGTTGATGCTGCTGTTGCCGATGCTGCGATTGGCTGCAGAAGGGTGGGGTGGCACAGTTGATTGGGCGTTCATCACCATCTGGCAAGACGATTTTTTAAAGTGGCGCTTGGCATGGTCTTTTGTGCAGGCCATTCTGACGTGCTTTTTAGCTCTAGTTTTCGGTCTTCCTGTTGCATGGGTGCTGGCGCGGTTTGACTTCCCCGGTCGCCAGCTGGTATTGCGACTTCTCATGCTGCCCTTTGTTGTACCTACATTGGTAGCGGCACTGGGCGTGTTGGCGATTTGGGGGCCGCAAGGCGTACTCAGTCAAGCGCTTGGCATCGACTTGCAAGACACGCCTTGGCTGCTGTTGTACGGCAATTTGTTTTTTAACCTGTGCTTGGTCATCCGTGCAGGCGTGGATGCGCTGGGGCAGGTGAACGCGCATTGTGTGGCAGCCAGTCGTTCGCTGGGTGCGACGCCTTGGCGCGCCTTTTGGCGGGTGGAGTGGCCGGTGATAGCGCCTTGGCTCACGTCCAGCTTGTGTCTGGTTTTTTTGTACTGCTTCTCTGGGTTTGGCCTGGCCTTGGTGCTCGGTGGCCAGCGTTATGCCACGGTAGAAGTTGAAATTTACACCTTGGTCGCCTATGAGCTGAAGCTCGCACAAGCCAGCAGTTTGGCGCTGTGGATGCTGGTGCTAACGGGTTTGGTCGCCTTGGCTTATGCCTATGTTGAAAAGCGATTATCGGTATCTACGCGCTTGCAACCCGTTGCATTACGCCAACCTAAAACCGCTTTGAATTGGTTGGCTGTATTTGGCAGCATGGCCGTTTTGTTCTTCTTCTGCGCTGCACCTATCTTGGCGATTGTGTGGCGTGCATTGCTGGCCGATTCGCAGGCTTGGGCCGCCTTGTTGGACGCTGAAACCCAGCTCGCGCTGTGGAACACCCTGCGCTTTTCAGCGGTTGCGCTGTTGATAGCCACCGTGCTTGGCATCGCCCACGCCTTGGGCACTGGTACAGGTAGGGGCTCGGTCGCATGGCGTGCAGCAGCGTATTTGCCGCTGATCGCTTCACCCGTCACCGTTGCGTTTGGTTTGTTGCTGTTGTACCCCGATTGGACAGCCAGTTTGGCATTATTAATCGCAGCCTACGCCGTGTTGGCCTACCCCTTCGTCACCAAAGCCATGACCGCCGGTTTGGGCAGCTTGCCCGACAATTTAGGCCAAGTCGCTCGTACCTTGGGCGCTAGCCCGTTGCGAACGTTTTCGCGGGTGACGCTGCCACTGCTAAGCCCAGCTTTGCGTCGCGGCATGGCGTTTGCAGCGGCGACGGCGTTGGGCGAGTTTGCCGTGACCTTGTTTTTGTCGCGCCCCGAGTGGACCACCCTCACCACCCTGATCTACCAACGCCTTGGCAAACCGGGTGCTGTGAATGTAGACACCGCGATGCTCTTGGCTTGTGTGTTGATGCTGCTGTCTGCACTCGTGTTTGTGGTGATTGATGCACCCGAGTGGTTCGGGAAAACGGCACCTAAGCTTACTAAGAGCTAGGATAAATACCTTATGATAAAAAATGCTTGAATTAAAGTCCATCAGCAAACGTTTTGAGAACCGATTCTTGGCAGACAAGCTCAATTTGAGCGTAGCGCGCGGCGAGATTGTGGCGTTATTGGGTGCTTCGGGTGCGGGCAAAAGCACCTTGCTGAAAATTGTGGCGGGCTTGGAGCAGCCAGATGCAGGGCAAGTCTTTTTTGACCAGCAAGACATCACCCAGCTGTCCCCAGAAAAGCGCCATTTCGCACTGCTGTTTCAAGACTTCGCCTTGTTCCCGCATTTGAACGTTTTAGACAACGTTGCTTTCGGTTTGATCGAGCAAAAACTCAGCAAAAAAACCGCCTGCGAACAAGCCTTTGCCATGCTAGAGCGCTTCAACTTGGCAACGCATGCCTACGATAAAGTAACCACCCTGTCCGGCGGCGAACAGCAGCGCGTTGCCCTAGCGCGTGCCTTGATCACGCAGCCCAAAGCGCTGTTGCTCGACGAGCCGTTTTCCGCCTTAGACGCAGAGCTGCGTCAATCACTGCGTGATGAGTTCAAACAGCACATCACCAACATGGGTGTTACGACGATTCTGGTGACACACGACGAGTTAGAGGCCCGAGCCATGGCGCATCGCGGCTTTCGTTTGGCTGCGGGTCAGTTAACGCCTGTTTGGTGATTTTGCATTATTGTTTATAATATGTGCAATATATTGGACAACTCTCAACCAATCTAGCCAATAGCATCAAGGAAAACCATGAAAGTCGTCAGCTACACCGAAGCCC
>JAYUCJ010000197.1:0-1185 GCA_043740415.1 Polaromonas sp.
AAGCCCATATCAGCACGTCACACGTTGAACGGGCCAATCTGTCGATGCGGATGGGAATCCGCCGGTTTACCCGGCTGACCAATGCTTTTAGCAAGAAGCTGGAAAACCACATGCATGCGGTCAGCTTCTACTTCATGGTCTATAACTTTAAGAAGATTCACAAGACCATCAAGACTGCGCCAGCGATGGAAGCAGGGGTCACGGCCTACCTCTGGAGCATGGAAGACGTCGTGATGATGACGAATACGATGTAAGGCAGAAAGACAAAAGCCGCATTGCAGCGGCTTTTGTTGACTTTCGTCTGCGACCTCAAGGACTTGGAATCGTCTTATTGAGACCGGCTTCCTTTCGGAAGACTCGAAGCCTAGCAAGCTAGGGACGATTCAAATTATATGGGCGCATGGCTACTTCCACAAGTGCGCCATCCCTAAAGCATACAAACTTGCTTGTTTTATCTGCCCAAGCTCTTTATCTGAAACTGTGAGGGTCACATAGTTGCGTTTTCCGTCTTCTCTACGCCCTGAATAATGGGCGGTCAGGCGTGCAAAAGAGACGGTCATCAGCATGTCGCATTTAGCCCATACCGGGACACCTTTGCTCTCAGGGTGTGGGTCTTTGTCCAGAAGTACGTGGTATTTTTCAAGCGTCCGTGGCGGGTTGGTGCTGAGCGGCACAACAGTACAACAGCCAGGACGGTTTAAAAACTTTGGCGATATAACAACAACGAGCCTGACTTTACTCATCTCCGGATCGATGAGATTGCAATAGTCACATCTGAGAACTTCGCCTTGCTTCGGGTGATAGGGTAAGGGTTTGTTGGGCATTGCCTTTGAGTTTATCTTCCCAATCACCTTCCCAAATTATTTTGTAACAGCCTCGGTTCAAACTGAACCATGACCAAAAACCCCTGTCTGTTGCCAGCTATTGACCACATGACCTAGACTTACCACCCGTCTTACTTTTCAGAACCCCCACCATGGAAACCACCACCCTCTCCAGCAAAGGCCAGCTGGTCATCCCCAAGCAGGTCCGCCAGCAAGCGAAGGTTGCGGCGGGCGATGCGTTTGAAGTGCGTTACCAGGACGGCGAAATTCATCTGCGCCCGGTAGTGCGCACCGGCGGCACGACGGTTGACGACGTGGCGGGCTGCCTGGCCAGTGCATCACGCAGGCTGATGTCTGACGC
>JAYUCJ010000198.1:0-22530 GCA_043740415.1 Polaromonas sp.
GGCCCACCAGCATGCAGCCGAGCCGATGCTCGCCCGCACGCACGGCCAGACGGCCAGCCCGACCACGGTGGGCAAAGAGATCGCCAACGTCGTCAGCCGCTTGGCCATCGCACGCGAAAAAATCGCCGCGATTCCCCTGATGGCCAAAATGAACGGCGCCGTCGGCAACTACAACGCGCACCTGTCCGCCTGGCCCGAATTTGACTGGCCGGCTTTCAGCCGCCGTGTGATTGAAAACCCCGAGCCGTTTGGTCTTGGTTTGAGTTTTCAAACCTACACGATTCAAATTGAGCCGCATGACTACATGGCCGAGCTGTTTGATGCGGTGGCCCGCACCAACACCATCTTGATCGACTTTGCGCGCGACATCTGGGGCTACGTCAGCGTCGGCTACTTCAAGCAGCGCCTCAAACCCGGTGAAATTGGTTCCAGCACCATGCCGCACAAAGTCAATCCGATTGATTTTGAGAACGCCGAAGGCAATCTGGGTCTGGCAAATGCATTGCTGCGTCACCTGAGCGAAAAGCTGCCGATCTCCCGCATGCAGCGTGATTTGACCGACTCCACCGTGCTGCGCAACATGGGCGTGGCGCTGGGTTATGCGGCGCTGGCGTACAGCTCGCTGATGGTCGGTTTGAACAAGCTGGAACTGAACGAGCAAGCCCTGGCCGACGATTTGGACAGCGCGTGGGAAGTGCTGGCCGAGCCGATCCAGACCGTGATGCGCCGCTACAGCGTGCCCGAAGCCTACGAAAAACTCAAAGCCGCCACCCGTGGCAACACCGTGACCAAGGAAGATTTGCACACGCTGATCAACGCCTTGGAAATCCCAGAAGCCGAAAAAACCCGCCTGCTGGCCATGACACCGGGCAGCTACGTGGGTAAAGCGGCGGAATTGGCAAAACGGGTCTAAAAAGCGTTTATATCTTACTTTTTATGTGCAAAATATGCTTCTAGCCGGCGTATTTATTACCTAAAGTGCTATTAAAAATATAGCATTTACAATTACCACTATAACTACAACTGCGGTTGAACTCATTTTCCAACATCCACTTATGGCCATCAAATCCACCATTTTCAAGGCCCATTTGTCGATTGCGGACATTGACCACGCCTACTACGCCGACCACCAGTTCACTCTCGCCCGCCACCCCAGCGAGACCGACGAGCGCATGATGATTCGGCTGGTTGCGATGGCTTTGCAAGCGCACCAGCTGCAAACCGTGTGCGGCGGCGATGGCACACTGGCGTTTGGCGCAGGTTTGTCGAATCCTGATGAACCTGACGTCTGGCTGCGCGACTTCACGCAGGCGACGCGGCTGTGGATTGAGGTCGGCGCACCCGAAGAAAAGCCGATTTTGCGCGCCTGCGGCAAGGCGGACGTGGCGATGGTGTATTGCTTCAACCACGCCGCCGAGATCTGGTGGAAAGCCATGGAAAACAAGGTCAGTCGCGCTAAAAACCTGCAAGTCTGGCGCGTCCCCACCCTGCAATCGCAAGAACTGGCGAAACTCGCCACCCGCAGCATGCAACTGCAGGCGACGATCCAGGAAGGCGCACTGATGATGAGCGATGGCGCGAACACGGTGGATGTGGAGTGCGTGCGTTGGCAGTAGCTTAACTACTACCAGCGCTCTCGCCAGCTTCCTCGGCTTACTTTTTGGCCGTGTAACAGGGTTCAAATGCACCTGACCCACCACCCAAGGCGTAACCGACACCAAAACCGTACGACGTCGTCGAGCCAGAGGCACCTACACCCACGCGGACCGACAACCGTTCAGTGATGCGCGTTGACAAACCCAAGGCAAAGCCAGTTTCACTGCCCGATCGGGCAACCCCTGCGCCCGCATAGAACATGCCGCATTCGCCCGTGGTTGGCAAGGGCATATAGCCGGTAGCCAAGGCAATGGCGGTAAGCTGGGCGGCCTTGCGGTCAACATCAGCCAATTGTGTCAAGGTGGCTGAATTGGGGGCTGAAGTGCCTGCCGGGCCAGCTGGCCCCGTGGCGCCAGTTGCGCCAGTTGCGCCAGGCGTACCGGCTGCACTTGCGGTGCCTGGCGTGCCCGCGGCTCCTGGCGTACCAGCAGCTCCATTTGTCCCATTCGCGCCAGCTGAACCGCTTGCTCCAGTTGCTCCAGTTGCACCGGTTGCACCCGCAGGGCCCGCTGGACCCGCAGGGCCCGCTGGACCCGCTGGACCTGTGGCTCCCGTATCGCCAGTATGCCCAGGTGTCCCTGGGGTGCCTGGGGGGCCAGACGCGCCTGGAGGGCCGGGGATGCCATCACCACCAGCATAGGCAAAAGCGGTTGGCAACATCGCCCCAGTGAATAACGCCACAGCGGGCGTCACGAACGAGCCAGCGATCATCAACGAACTCAGCAACTTGCTGACGCCCGATGCAGCAGTGTGGTTTTTTGTACTCATGGTTTACTCCTATAGGTTGATCAATCTTTGTAACATTTTAAAATGTATACTTAAGAAGTAAATTGGCACTTAAGTTGCAACATTTGTAGTAATTTTGCTACCGTAATTGGCAAAGATCAATACCCAACACAGAGGTAATATTCACATTATTGATGCGTAGAAATTGCTCCTAAAAAGATAGCAAAATACGATTTATCAAAGGGCATAACAAGCGTCGCGAGCCCATTTAAGCCACATTCAAGATGTACCAATTTGCATTACATTTATATATTTTGAAATGTAACCACAGCAACTAAGTGTAATTTTGATTGCGGACCAGCTTGGATTTCGATTAGCAGCGGCATCTTCTACTGGCGGACAAACAGTCCTCTAACAGTGAAAATCGCGCCTACTTACCCTCCGCCGCCCGCTCCGCATAGGTGTTGAAGCGCCAAGAAGTGCTCTCCAACGTGATGCGGTGCCAGGTGTCGCGTTTTTCTACGGGCGTCATACCCGGCCAGTGCTGCACTTCTTCAAAAGTGCGGCCGCAGCCTTTGCAGTCCGCATCGCCTTGGCTGGTGGAGCAGATGGCGATGCAGGGTGTGTCGGGCGTGGTGTCGTACCAGGCCAGCCACGCGGCCATGGCTTTTGGGGGGAAACCGTCTGCCGCGGCAGTGTCTTGGCGGTAGAAAACCATCAAGGCATACACCTCCGCCAGCGCCCGCAGCTCTGGGCACAGGGTGATGCCATCAGGCGAGGGACTTTTGTCCCGCCAATAGTTGATGGCAGCTTCAATGTCGGTGATGTGTAGGACGGCTTGCACGGCTATTTTGCGTTAAATCTATCAAATATATGTATAAAAACTCAGTATTAGACGATCATAGCGCAAATTGTCAAACCGTTCAAATGACTTCGAAAAGAAGTCTAAATCTAGTAACATAGCTGTATGAAACTTATCCTCAGATGGCTACTTTTAGCCGCCGCCCTCCTCTTCGTCGCCTACGTGTACGACGGTGTGACGCTTAACGGCTACCAAGCCGCGCTGATTGCCGCTTTCGTCATCGGCTTGCTCAACACTTTCGTGAAGCCACTGTTGGTGATTTTGACACTGCCCGTCACCGTTATCACCGTCGGTTTGTTTCTCTTCGTCATCAACGCGCTGATGTTTTGGGGCGCAGCGTCGCTGTTGGACGGTTTTAACGTCACCGGCTTCAAAGCGGCGCTGATTGGCTCGGTGATTTACTCGATATTGAGCTATTTGATCAACACGGCTGTGGATAGCTTGTTTTCGAAAAAGTAAGAACCGCTATTTCGCTGCATCTTTCTCGTCTTTGATCTGTTGTTTCAGCAGCTCTTGCACCTGGCGGGTGCGAACGTCGATGATGGACTCCTCCATGTAGTCGCGCCCCGCCGAAGCCCCTGCATACCCACCTTGTCGTACAACATCTTGCGCCGCTTTGAAGCGGTCTAACGCAGCGGTGTAATCCAGCAGCGCTACTTGCGCCTCTGCATCTGCCCGAATAGCCCGCAGCGGTTGGCCGGTTGCGTTGTAGCTGCTGGCCAAAAGCTGCCAAGCGGGTGAATCCGTTGGGTGCACAGCCACCCAGGTTTGCAGGTTTTGCACGGCTAAAGCAGCAAGGGCAGCTTGTTTACTTGCTATTTGCACCTGCGTCTGGGCGAGCAATTCTGCTCGGCTTAGGCGGTTGCCTGCCGTTTGGGTGGGTAAAGTTGCCAGTGCAGCCGTGCTGTTATAGGTTGCCAAATACAACTCTATTGCTATTAATTTAGTAGCTTTTAAGGCAAACAAATCGCCGGATACAGCACTATTTATTCTATCTTTTTGTTCATTTGCACGTGCAAAATCACGCAGTTTGATATTAGCCAAAATAGCAGCATACAAACTGGCCACTTGACGCGACTTGCTCAAGTTAGCGAAGCCGGTTGCTTGCGGCTCGGCCGCCCATAAGCGCAGCACATCGACGCCTGGGTCGGCGAGCACGCGGGCGCGGGCGCCCATCATGGCGTGCTGCAAACTTGGCTCTGCTTGAGGAGAATATTTAGCGGTGTGCTGTTGAATCAACAGGCGTGATTGCATGTCACCCATGCGCTCTGTCGTCATCGGGTGGCTGCGCAGGTAGGGAAAGTTGCCGCTGTCGCTCAAGCGGGCGGATTGCTGCAGCTTCTCAAACATGCCCACAAAGCCCTGCGGTGCGAAACCGGCAGGCTGCATCAGCCCCAGCCCGAGCCGATCGGCCTCGCGCTCCATGTCTCTTGAAAAGTTGAGTTGACCCTGAATCGCCATCGCCTGCGAGCCAGCGAGGACGGCGTTGAGCCCGTCCGTGCTTTTGCGTGCTGCCACGGCACCCAAAATCATGGCGGCAATCATCACTGGCGTTTGTCGCCCCTGCTGGGTGATGGAGCGGGAAATGTGCCGCTGGGTGACGTGGGTGAGCTCGTGCGCGAGGACGGATGCCAGCTCGTCCCGATTCGCCACCAGCCCAATCAGCCCCAAATGCACGCCAAAATAGCCGCCCGGCAGCGCAAAAGCGTTGACCGTGCGATCCCGCGCCAGCATGACGCGCCAGGCAAAGCGCTCGTCCATTTCCGCCGATATTTCGCCTTTGGCACGGGCAGCTTGCAGAAGCGACTGCCAAATGCCGTCCACATACTCGTTCAGCAGCGGGTCGTCCAAATAATCGGGGTCGCGGTAGATTTGCTTGGCAATCGCGTCGCCCATGCGCCGCTCAGCGCCTAGGGACAAATCGCCGTCTTCGCCGACGCCCAAAAGCGGGGTGGCTTTGGCGCTGGCTGCTTTTGTAGGTTGCCCTAGCGTCAAACTGGGGCTCGCCAAACCCAATAATAACAAGACGGCGATGGCCAGCTTGTGTTTTTGAACTGACTTTTGAGTTGGATGTTGAATCAAGAGATTGTTAAAAATTGGCTTCACAACCCTTATGATGACGTATACACAGCTTGGTTTCGCACCTATTCGACGAAATATGTGCAAAGTTTGCGTGAATTTTTGTGACAAACTACTTTTCGGCGACTCAATTTATGACTACCCCATCCCCACATTTGACCCATTTTGACGCCCAAGGCCAAGCCCACATGGTTGACGTCGCCGCCAAGGCCGCCACCCACCGCATCGCAGTCGCCCAAGGCCGCATCACCATGCTGCCTGCCACCTTTGCGTTGATTGAAGCAGGAACTGCCAAAAAAGGCGACGTCTTAGGCATTGCACGGATTGCTGGCATTCAAGGCGCGAAGAAAACCAGCGATTTGATCCCGCTGTGCCACCCGTTGGCGCTGACCCGAATTGCTATAAATTTTGAAGCAACTCAGGCAATTAATACGCCGGCTACAGACAAAAATTATTTAAAAAATACTGTTTTAGAGCAATTTCCATCCATCATTTGCACCGCCACGGTCGAAACCGTCGGCCAAACCGGCGTGGAAATGGAAGCGTTGACCGCCGTGCAGGTCGCCCTGCTCACCATCTACGACATGTGCAAAGCCGTAGACCGTGGCATGACCATGACCGACGTGCGGGTGCTGGAGAAGCATGGGGGGAAGTCGGGGAGTTATGTGAATCCGTGAAAAAATCTAGCCCAATTACTCAGCATCACTCGGCATCGTTATCACCTGCGCATCCAATTGCTCAGTTAGTGACTCAATACTAGGTAGCAAACCCACCAGTTCTTTCGGCAACTCAGGCGAGGTTCTGAAAGACGACACCCCCATAGGCTTGCTCATGCCTTGCAAGGCATATTCCACAATTGTGTGCTTTTTGTTTTTGCACAGCAGCAGGCCAATCGTCGGCGCATCGTGCGCTTTGTCGCGCACCAAGTCGTCCACCATGGCCAAGTAGCCATTGAGCTGCCCGGTGTATTCAAACTTAAAGTCCGTGTTTTTCAGCTCAATTACTACATAGCAATGCAGGCGGGTATGGTAGAAAAGCAGGTCAATAAAAAACTCTTGCCCAACCACCTCAAGCCGGTATTGGCTTCCCACAAAGGCGAAGCCCACGCCCAGTTCGATCAAAAAGTCTTTCAGGTTGTTGATCAGCGCTTTTTCGATCTGGCGCTCATTCGTCGGTTCAAGCAGACCTAAAAAATCAAAAACGTAGGGGTCTTTGATCAAATCACGCGCCAGGTCAGACTGAGGCGCTGGCAGCGTGTTGACGAAATTCGTCTGCGCTGCGCCCAACCGCAGGTGCGCTTGGCTCTCAATCTGCATCACCAAAACCGAGCGGCTCCAGCCGTTTTCAATGGTTTTTTTGATGTACCACTCGCGGGTTGGGCGGTCTTTGATTTTTTCAATCAGTGTGCAGTTGTGAAACCACGGAATTTGTCCAGCAAGCTGCTGGACAATTGCTTCGTCGTCCCAAGCCGCTGCAAAAGCCCGCATATACAGTAGGTTTGTACGAGATAAGCCACTCATATCTGAAAACTCAGCTTTAAGATCTTTGGCAAGCTGCTCGATAACCTTAGTCCCCCAGCCTTGCTCGGTCTGGCGGGCTAAAATTTCTTTTCCCAACCGCCAATACAGCAAAACAAGTTCACGATTGACCGCAAGGCTCGCTTTGACCCGAGCCGTACGGATTTGCGTTTTAAGGCTTTCAAGCCAAGCGGCGTAGTCTGATGCTGTGAAAATAGGCATACCTAATAATAAAGGCTTTCACCCTATTCAATATACCCGCATCAACAAATATTATTGCTATTTATTTCATAGCTTCTTAGGCAATAAATACGCCGGCTAGAGGCATTTTATTATCTCAACTTCACACAGACGAATGCGTAGGTTGGGCTGACGCAGGAAGCCCAACACCAAACATCGTGTCCGATTGGGTTTTAGGATAGTGTTGGGCTTTTCAGCTCAACCTACGGGCTACGGGCTACGGGCTACGCTAGTCACATATTGATTAATTACAACCAATGGAGCGACAACTTGTTTCGCACTTACCGATTCTGGCGTACTCGCCACTGGCAATGCCTTGCGATGTAAAGGACCCAATTCTGTCGCCACAGGAGGCCAAACAAGTCTGCTTCTGCGCTTCGCACATTTGACGAGCTTGGCGCTGCTGGTTTTCGTTAGTTTGCTTTTCGGTCTGAGCGTTTTCATTTTTCGAAGTAATCTTTGAGTATTCTTTGGTAAATTCTTTTATGTCTTTTTGAAGCCCTCCACTTACCAAACGTACTCTGGCGACTATGGCTGCATGCCCACCTTTTGCACTCTCAACAATTCGTCCATTTTCGAAATGTACCGTCCAAGCACGCAATGGCTCGCTAGCAACAGTAGTTGAAGTCCAAAAATCATCTGAGTATGCAATCTTATTACTCACCAACAAGTTTGTTGAACCTTTACAACTAGTTTGAACTACAGCCATCGATTCGGATTTTGTTGGTATTCGCCAATTAGTTTTGTCTAAAAATAAACTGCGGTTAGCAGTCGCCATTGCTTCAAACCAGTCTACTTCAACAGCCTTTCCACTACACACGCCATTCCATTCTTTTCCTTCTGGACAGCGCTTCCAAATTACCCCATTGCGCGGATCAGTCACAGTGCCGTTATTGTTATCAATAAACCCATCAAAAAAAGTACACGCTGACTGGGCTTGCAACGCAAAAACACTAACTAATACACCCAATATCAGCCGATAGCCGATAGCCGATAGCCAGTTTGTTGCGGTCTTCCTCGAAGCGTTCATGGTTTGTCTTTCTATTTGTGATGCAACGGCCACATTAGCCATTACTGAATAAATGATACTTTAAAATTGGTTACTTTTTGACTTACTTCCTTGCCAAAACTGCCTTCAAAGCCACCCCCGTGTGAGTTTTCAGCTTGACCACGCCTTCGGGCGTTGTGGCCGCCACCACCTGACCACCGGCTTTACCACCGTCTGGGCCGAGGTCGATGACCCAGTCGGCTTCGGCAATCACGTCCAGATCGTGCTCGATCACCACCGCGCTGTGGCCGCCGTTGACCAGGCGGTGCAGCACGTGGATGAGTTTTTCAACATCAGCCATGTGCAGGCCGACCGTTGGCTCGTCCAGAACATACAGGGTGTGCGGCGGTTTTTGGCCACGGCGGGTGATGTCGTCGCGCACTTTGGAGAGTTCCGTCACCAGCTTGATGCGCTGCGCCTCGCCACCGCTGAGGGTGGGTGAGGGCTGACCTAGCGTCAAATAACCCAGCCCCACGTCTTTGAGCAGCTGCAGCGGGTGGCTGATGTTGGGCATGGCGGCGAAGAAGTCGACCGCTTCGTCCACCTCCATCTGCAGCACGTCGCCAATGCTTTTGCCTCGCCAGGTGACAGCCAGCGTTTCTGGGTTGAAGCGGGCACCGTGGCAGACCTCGCATTTGACCTTCACATCGGGCAAAAAGCTCATGGCGATGGTGCGAATACCTTGGCCGTCGCAGCCGGAGCATCTACCATCGCCAGCGTTGAAGCTGAAACGACCGGCAGCGTAACCGCGTGCTTTGGCTTCCAGCGTTTCGGCAAACAGCTTGCGGATGGTGTCCCAAAAGCCGATATAGGTGGCGGGGCAACTGCGCGGGGTTTTGCCGATGGGGGTTTGGTCGACTTCCAGCACGCGATCCACCGTGGCGTAGCCCGACACTTCCGCGCAACCGACCCAGACCGGATGTTTGCCAGCGGCAGCCGCGTCACGCCCGGCTTTGGTCGCCTTCTGAGCGACGGCGGCATGGACGTTGGTCAGCATCACCTCGCGCGCCAGGGTGGATTTACCGGAGCCGGAGACGCCGGTGATGGCGACCAGACGCTGCAAAGGGATCTGTACGTTGACGTTTTGCAGGTTGTGCATGGTCGCGCCCTGAACGTCAATCCAAGCCTGACTTTCAACGTGTTCGACGGTTCGGCGGGTTTGCAGGGGGTGCTTGATGGCGTGCATCAGGTAGCGGCCGGTTTGTGAGTCTGGTGCATTCATCACGTCCTCTACCGTACCTTCAGCCACTAATCGGCCACCGCGCTTGCCGGCGCTGGGGCCGATGTCGATGATGTGCGAGGCGGCGCGTATGGTGTCCACGTCATGCTCCACCACCACCAGCGTGTTGCCTTTGTCGCCCAGCTTGTGCAGGGCGCGCAGCAAAATCTGGTTGTCGCGGGCATGCAGGCCGATGGTGGGCTCGTCCAGCACGTAGCAGACCCCTTGTAGGTTGCTGCCCAGCTGTGCGGCCAGGCGGATGCGCTGAGCCTCGCCACCGCTGAGGGTGGGCGCGCCACGGTCCAATGTGAGATAGCCCAGCCCGACTTCTTCCAGAAACTCCAGCCGACCCTTGATTTCAGGGATCAAATCGCGGGCAATGTCCATTTCGCGCTGGCTCAAACGCCCTGCGACTTGCAGTTTGGCGATCCAGTGGTGGATATCTGTCACGCTGAGCGCGGCGATGTCGGTGATTCCAATGCCTTCTATATGGCCTTCTGTTTTATCAGAATAAGCACCAAACTTCACCGCACGCGCCATCAAGTTCAGGCGTGTGCCGCTGCAACTGGTACAGGCGTGGGTGGTGACATCGTCCGCATCGGGCTCGGCAAAGGTTTGCTCGCGGCCACCGTTGTCTTCCTTCACCGAGTCGTCAAACACCTTGCGCTGATCTTTGGTCAGTTGCACGCCGGTGCCGACGCAATCGGGGCACCAGCCGTGTTTGCTGTTGTAGCTGAAGAGGCGCGGATCCAGCTCGGCATAGCTGGTGCTGCAAACGGGGCAGGCGCGTTTGGTGGAAAACACGCTCAGTTTGCCAATGTTTGAGGTTTCAGTGCCGTTTTCCATGGCAGTACGCAGACCGGCCAGATCGCTCAGCACATACACCACGCCTTTGCCGTGCTCCAGGGCCACGCTCAGGGCCAATCGCAGAGCTGCTTCGTTGTCGGGCGTGATATCCAGGCTCGCCACCGGCAGCTCGATGCTGTGTTCTTTGAAGCGGTCAATCCGCGGGAAACCGGTGGTCGGCAAAAAATTGCCATCCACCCGCAGATGGGTGTAGCCACGCGGGCGCGCCCAGTCGGCCAACTCGGTGTAAACACCTTTGCGGTTGATGACCAGCGGGGCCAGCAAGCCGATGTGCTGGCCTTTGAAGTTTTTCAGCAACTGCGAGACGATGCTGTCTGGCGTTTGCGGCTGCACGGCGGCTCCGTCGTGGATGCAGTGCTGGATACCCAGCTTGACGTAGAGCAGGCGCAGGAAATGCCAGACTTCGGTCGTGGTGCCGACGGTGGATTTGCGGCCGCCCCTGCTGAGCCGCTGCTCTATCGCCACCGTGGGTGGGATGCCGTAGACCGCATCGACCTCAGGCCGCCCAGCGGGTTGCACGATGCTGCGGGCGTAGGCGTTCAAGCTTTCCAGGTAGCGACGTTGACCTTCGTTGAACAAGATGTCAAACGCCAGCGTGGACTTGCCCGAACCGCTGACGCCAGTGACGACCGTGAATTTACCGTGTGGGATGTTGACACTCAAAGACTTTAGATTGTGCTCTTTGGCGTTGACGATCTGGATGTGTGTGTTTTCGGCATGGACAGGCGGTGTCAAGACCTGCGTAGGCATGACCCAGCCGCCCTTCTCCGATGCGATGTTATTGCCGAATCCCAACGCGCTGTCGTAATCACGCAGGGCTTTGCCGGTGTGTGAGCTGGGATGCCGACGCAAGTCGTCCGGCGTACCGACGGCGACGATCTCGCCGCCCGCCTCGCCACCTTCAGGACCCAGATCGACCAGCCAGTCGCTGGACCGGATCACATCCAGGTTGTGCTCGATGATGATGAGGGAGTGGCCGGCATCCTGCAGCTTGCGCAGGGCGCGCATGAGCTTGGCGATATCGTCGAAGTGCAAACCCGTGGTGGGCTCGTCAAAGAGGAACAACGTGCCTTTTTTGGCAATGGGTTGCCGGCTTGAGCTGCCGCTCTTGGCGGCTTCGGCTAAAAAGCCAGCCAGTTTGAGCCGCTGCGCTTCACCGCCTGAGAGCGTGGGCACGGGTTGGCCGAGTTTGACGTATTCCAGACCCACATCGACGATGGGTTGCAGGGCGCGGATGACATCGCGGTCCGTGGCAAATATCTTGGCTGCTTCACTCACGGTCAAGGCCAGAACATCTGCCACATTGAGGCTTTTGCCTTGGCGTTCGATGCGTACTTCCAGCACCTCGGGGCGGTAGCGCAGGCCGTTGCAGTCCTGGCAACGCAAATACACATCGCTCAAAAACTGCATTTCAATATGCTCGAAGCCCGAACCACCGCACAGGGCGCAGCGGCCATCGCCGCTGTTGAAGCTGAATTTGGAGGTGGTGTAGCCACGTTGTTTGGCCAAAGGTGCCTGCGCAAACAGCTCGCGCACGGCATCCCAAGCGCCCACATAGCTGGCGGGGTTGGAACGGGCGGTTTTACCGATAGGGGACTGGTCGACAAACACCACGTCACTGAGGTGATCGGCGCCCAACAAACGATCATGCAAACCCGGCGTATCGGTCGCTTTGCCGAAGTATCGGAGCAATGCGGGAGCCAAAATATCCTGCACCAGACTTGACTTGCCCGACCCGCTAACACCGGTGATGGTCACCAGGCGTTGCAAAGGCAGGTCAACCGTGACGTTTTTGAGGTTGTGCTCGCGCGCGCCTTCCAGAATCAGGCGCGGTGTGCTGTCGCTGACCAAACGCTGGAAACCCATGCCGATTTGCTTGCGGCCACCCAGATAAGCACCGGTCAAGGTGTCGGCGTGGCGCAACTGCTCCGTCGTCCCATCAAACACGATTTGGCCACCGCGCTCGCCTGGACCGGGGCCCATGTCGATCATTCGGTCGGCAGCCAGCATCACCGCCGGGTCATGCTCGACCACCACCAGGGTGTTACCCGCATCGCGCAGGCGCAGCATGGCCTGGGTGATGCGCCCCATGTCGCGCGGGTGCAGGCCGATGCTGGGCTCGTCGAGCACAAACAAGGTGTTCACCAAGGAGGTGCCCAAAGCTGTGGTGAGGTTGATGCGCTGCACTTCGCCGCCGCTCAGGGTGCGGCTTTGGCGGTCTAAACTGAGGTAGCCAATACCCACATCACACAGGTACTTGAGGCGGGTGTTGATTTCTTCATGCAACATCGCCAACGCTTGCTGGTCGCCTGAGGTCGCACTGCGCGAGGTATCCGCGCCGACCGCTTGCTCTACAACTTGCCGGCCAAAGAACAGCCGCAGCTTGTCAATCGACAGCAGCATCAGATCGTGCTGACACAAACCCGGCAGGGCTTCCAGTTGCTCGCGCGACCAGGCTGTGCCGTTGGGCAGGAAGCGCTTGGCGGGAGCCAGCACGGTATCGGCGTCGGGCTTACTACCGATGCGCCAGATCAGACTCTCGGTTTTCAGGCGCGCACCATCGCAGGTTTCGCAGGTGGTGTAGCTGCGGTATTTAGACAGCAACACGCGGATGTGCATTTTGTAGGACTTGGTCTCCAGGTACTCAAAAAAGCGTTTGACGCCAAACCAGTGCTGGTTCCACTTGCCGTTCCAGTTGGGAGAGCCGTTGATGACCCAGTGCTTGTGCTCTGCGGTCAGTTTGTAATAGGGCGTGTCGCGCGGGATGCCCGCTGCTTCGGCATGGCGCATCAGGTCGTCCTGGCACTCTTTCCAGGCGGGGGTCTGCATGGGTTTGATGGCACCAGCGCGCAGGGTCAACTTGTCGTTGGGGATGACCAAGCCGTAGTCCACACCAATGACGCGGCCAAAACCTTTGCACTTTTCGCAAGCACCGACGGGGGAATTAAAAGAAAAAGCAGAGGGAATGGGGTCGGCATAGCGATGGTCGCTCTCGGGGCAATGCAAACCGGTGGAGAACTTCCACATCGCTCCCACCTCATCACCGATAGCGCCGGCATAGACATTGGCGCGACCGCTGCCGCGTTTGAGCGCCACTTCAATTGCCTCTACGACGCGGGATTTTTCGGTAGTGCCTATCCGGAAGCGATCAGCCACCACATCCAGCAATTTGCGCGGCCCAGTGACCGTTGCAACATCGCGTTCCGCCTGCACTTTGGTGAAGCCACTGGCAGACAGCCACTGGGTAACTTCTTCAGCGGTGGTTTGAGCTGGCAGTTCGACCGGAAACGTCACTGCCAGCCGTGGATCGTCTCCCATAGTAGCAGCACGCGCCATCATCTGCGCATAAATCGATTCCGAGGAGTCGTGCCGAACCAGCAGCGCTGTATCGCGGTCAAACAGCTGTGCCGCCCGTGCGAAATAGAGCTTCAGGTGATCGTTCAACTCGGTCATGGTGCCGACCGTTGAACGCGAGCTGCGGACTGGATTGGTCTGATCTATGGCAATCGCGGGTGGCACGCCATCAACACGGTCTACTGCTGGCTTGTCCATGCGGTCTAAAAATTGCCGCGCATAGGCCGAGAAGGTTTCAACGTAGCGACGTTGTCCCTCTGCGAACAAGGTATCGAACACCAGACTTGATTTACCGGAACCACTGGGCCCCGTCACAACGGTTAATTCACCAGTGCGGATATCAAGATCGAGATTTTTGAGATTATGCTGACGCGCACCGCGAATGCGGATGGTTCCCTGTGCCATGAATGTGTTCTTTCCTAGATCGAGTCACGATTCTAGGCAAGAAATTAGACGATGGTTAAAGATTTCTAATTAACCTTCTAATCAATCAAAAATGCAACTTCAAACACTACCACAAAGCGCATTTTCTAAAGCCAATGACTTTTCTGCACCAGCAGCATCTTTGATTTTCGGGAAAAGTTGAACCAGTTGAGAGTAACTACCTGCAGCCTCAACCGCTAAATTTAAACGAAAACCGCGAAAACCCATGCTTGCCGTTAGTTTCGTTGCCAATGGATAGGCTACTTTGTAGCGAGACTGAGCCGCTTCTAAATCTACAAAACCGCCCAATTGTTCTTTCGGCTTGGATTCTGATACAACATTCGTTTTACCCGAGTCCAAGACTGGAGAAATAAGTCCCAAAGCAATTAATTGATCTGCGTCTGCTTGGGTAAATCCTAAACCAACCAGCATTAACAACACATCATCAAGCGTACGCTCACCGTTGAAAATTATTAACGCTGAGCGCTGCCTTGGACTTATAGGAATTGAACGATCACTGATCGCTTTTTTACCGGCTTCTGTTTTTGTTAATCGCATGTCAATTTCGTAATGTTACCCATAACTACATTAGACAACAAATTAAACTTTAAACAATGAGGTTAATCCATTAAATAGAATTTATATAGTTAACAAAATTTAAGACACAATTGAATTTACTTGCGAAAAAGTCATGGAACCATGCTTTTCTCCAGTCATATCAATATCTCCACCCTTGCTAAGCAAATAAAGTGCCACCGCTGCAAATACTAAAAATCCCACAACTATTTTCCACATGATATTTTCCTTGTAATGTTATATGCTAACTTATTCAGTATATGCGCTACAGCCTTGCAGACATAAAAAAAGCCCTCCGAAGAGGGCCTTGGAGGAAGTCATAGCGTAACTACAACTTCTTATCCGTGACTTACGTTCGACAAATTAATCGTTTGCGTAAATATCCACATCTTTCGTTTCTTTAACAAAGAGCATACCGATCACAAACGTTATGCTGGCAATGATGATTGGGTACCACAAGCCGTTGTACATGTTACCGGTTTGTGCCACGATAGCAAAAGCAGTCGTTGGCAACAAGCCACCGAACCAACCATTACCAATGTGGTAAGGCAAGCTCATGGATGTGTAGCGAATACGGGTTGGGAACAACTCAACCAGCATCGCTGCGATTGGGCCATAGACCATCGTTACCAAGAGCACCAAGTAAGACAAGATCAAAACAATCATCGGCTTATTTACCTTAGCTGGATCTGCCTTAGCTGGGTAACCTGCAGCTTTAAGTGCTGCAGACAATCCACCGGCAAACGCCGCTTCTTTGGCTTTTACTGTTGAGCCCTTGGCATCTTTCTCGAAACCTGCCAAAGCGTCAGTTGCTTTCTTAAGATCTTCAGGCTTAGCGGCTGCAGCAGTCAAATCAGCAACTTTCTTTGTCGCTGCGTCTTTAGCAGCTGCAATATCTGCATCGCTGGTTTTGGTTGCGTCATAGCTGGTAATAACTGTTTCACCAACTTTGATGCTTGCTGGTGTACCAGCTGGTGCAGCAACATTGTCATAGCTCACAGAACCTGCAGACAATTTTTGCTTAGCCACGTCACATGAGCTGGTGAACTTCACAGTACCGGTTGGGTTGAACTGGAATGAGCACTCTGCTGGATCTGCAGTGACGACAACTTTGTTCTTAGCTTGTGCAGCAGCCAAATCTGGGTTGGCAGCTTCGGTGAGCATTTTGAACGCAGGGAAAAAGGTCAATGCACCCAATAAGCAACCTGCCATGATGATTGGCTTACGACCAATTTTGTCCGACAACGCACCAAAGACGACAAAGAAAGGTGTACCGACAACCAAAGAAATAGCAACCAAAATATTGGCTGTTGCACCATCAACCTTCAGCGCTTGTGTCAAGAAGAACAAGGCGTAAAACTGACCGGTGTACCAGACTACCGCTTGACCAGCGACAAGTCCGAACAACGCCAAGATAACGATTTTCAAATTTTTCCATTGGCCGAATGATTCAGACAAAGGTGCTTTTGAGGTTTTGCCTTCTGATTTCATTTTTTGGAAAGCCGGTGACTCATTCATACTCAGACGAATGTACACAGACACAGCCAACAACAAAACAGAGACCAAGAAAGGAATGCGCCAGCCCCAGTCAGCAAAAGCTGCTTCGCCGATACTGGTACGCACACCCAAAATCACCATCAAACTCAGGAACAAACCCAGAGTCGCAGTGGTTTGAATCCATGCAGTAAAAGCTCCACGTTTTCCCGCAGGTGCGTGTTCAGCAACATAAGTAGCAGCACCGCCGTACTCGCCACCCAAAGCCAAACCTTGCAACATACGTAAAGCGATCAAAATCACAGGTGCTGCAACACCGATGCTGGCGTAATTTGGCAACAAACCAACGATGAACGTTGAAACACCCATGATCAAAATCGTCACCAAGAAGGTGTATTTACGACCAATCATGTCGCCTAAACGACCAAAAATCAACGCACCGAAAGGACGAACAATAAAGCCAGCAGCAAAAGCCAGCAAAGAAAAGATCGTGCGTGATGCAGGATCCAAAGCTGAGAAAAACTGGTTACCGATGATCACTGCTAAAGTGCCATACAAGTAAAAGTCATACCATTCAAATACCGTTCCCAATGATGAGGCAAAGATAACTTTCTTTTCCTCAGCAGTCATGGGCTTGTTTGCTATTGCTGTTGCCATTGATGCGTCTCCTATAGATAAAAAACTCACCCCGATTGAGGTGATGACTGAATATCAACGAATCTACTGACCGGATTCTGACAAAAAAAAATAAAACCACGCATTGCACTAGGGTTATCCCTTGGAATTCATGCGATATTTTGAATATTTTTTCAATTTCCTCTTGAAATTCTTTTTTACTGCCGTGCCGTGCCGACAGGTATTTTTAAAACATCGTTCCAAACCGAACCCGCAAACCAGGCATCTTGTTTTAAATACGCCGCCAACATGGGTAAAGCATCTAAACCAAAAAACAACTTCCCATCCACTTCAAGCGTTGGCACGCCAAAGATGCCCTTGCCGATCGCAGCTTTTGTATGCGCTTTCAACAACTCTTTCACTTCAGGCGCTTTGGGATTCAAGGCCGGTTTCAGCAAATCCATCAACGCTTGCAAACGCGGCAGGTCTTCAGCATCTTGGCCACCCTGCCAGACATGGTGAAACAGCTCCTCTGTGACGTACCGATTTGGCAATCCTGTTGGGTTACTTGCCACCGCCAAACGCAACAAAGCCAAGGGATTGAACGGGTGCGCAGCAGGTAGCTGCATGTCTATGCCCATGTCATGCGCCAACCATTGAACCTGACGATACGTCCATTCGCGTTTCGGCTCAATCTCCGCAGGACCAAGCTGCCCATGGTGCTTCAACAACCCGGCAAAAAGCACCGGCTGATACGTCACCTGGTAGTTCAAACCTTCCAAAGCCGCTGGCAAGCGCTCAAACGCCAAATAGGCATAAGGCGAGATGACATCGAAATAAAAAGTGATGTGCTTCATACAGACTTAGGACAGCGCTAGTTTCGCTCGTTGTTGAATTCTGGACCAAATGCTACGTTTGCCGTCTTCACCTTCATCGCCGATGCGAGACCAAGCTACGATTTCATCAATCGTGCGAAAGCAACCTTCACACAAACCCGTAGCGCCATTCATGCGGCATACTGATGTGCATGGCGAAGGCAAAGGATCGGAACTTGCCAGTGCCATACCAGCCGAAGTCAACAGGTAGTCAACCCTCTCCAACTGGCTGGATTCTTCAGCGTCAGCACCACACATCAAACCGTCCTTTTGTTGAACAAGGCCTTTGCTGCGCGTGAATTCGTGGGTCGTTGCAAAAAGTCACTGATGAACTGACCCGCATCGATCAATTTATCCAAGTCAATGCCTGTTTCTATACCCATGCCATGCAGCATATAAACCACATCTTCCGTTGCTACATTTCCTGTAGCACCTTTGGCATATGGACAGCCGCCTAGACCTGCAATTGAGGTATCAAATTGCCAAACTCCCATTTCCAAACTGCGCAGTGTATTTGAGACAGCTTGGCCATAGGTGTCATGAAAATGCCCTGACACACAGTTGATGTCGTAAACCGACAATGCAGCTTCTATCGCATGCTGTACTTTAAGAGGCGTACCCACCCCAATGGTGTCGGCCACGCCAATGTGCTGCACGCCAATGTCCTTCATCAAACGTGCGACCAACGCGACACTTTTGGGCGCAATATCGCCCTCATACGGACAGCCAACGGCGCAAGATATAGCGCCACGAACCTGAATATTCTTAGCCAATGCAGCAGCGACAACAGGCCTGAAACGCTCAATACTCTCAGCGATGGAGCAATTGATATTGCGTTGACTAAACGCTTCGCTTGCGGCAGCAAAAACCACAATTTCATCAGGCCACTGCGTCGAAGGCGCCGCAATGGCTGCCTCAAAACCTTGCAGATTGGGTGTGAGCACCGAATAGCGCACACCGCTTTTGCGCTTTATGCCAGCCATCACCTCTGAGTTATCCGCCATTTGCGGCACCCATTTAGGTGACACGAAGCTGGTGACTTCAATCTCGGTCAAGCCTGCGTCTTGCAGGCGATGCACCAATTCCACCTTCACAGAAGCCGGCACTTGCTGCTTCTCGTTCTGCAAACCATCCCGTGGCCCAACTTCGACCAGTTTTACTTTTGTAGGCAATGTCATAAGGCACCCATTTTTACTGTTTCATTAATTTTAATAACTCCGCACCCTCAACCACTTGATCGCCCGGTTGGTACAGCAATTCTTGCACCACGCCATCTGTTGGGGATGCAATCGTATGCTCCATCTTCATCGCATCCATGACAGCCAGCGCCTGTCCTTTGACAACCGTATCACCCGCTTTGACCGAGAATGACACCACTTTACCCGGCATGGGCGCGGTTAAACGTCCACCCTCTTCATGCGTCTCGCCAGCATGCTCAAGCAAGTCAATTGCTATTATTTGAGTAGCACCTTTGGCAGTAAATATGCCGACTACATCGTTATTTTTATATGTTTTAGCAATGACTCTATGCTTTGAAAAGCTGATATCAAAACCAGCACCGGTGTGCAAGTAGCTCAAAGCACCTGAATCATCACCCACCGACAGATGCAAAGCACCATCATGCAGATATTGCAATTGTGCAGCAACTTTTCCACCATGAAACTCAAATTCAAAAGCTCTCGCATGGATGCCATGTGATTGCCAGCCATCTCGGTTGCTCCATGGATCGGTCCATGCAGTTTGACATGAATCTGTTTGCGCACTCTCCGCATGCAAAGTATGAACGACTGCAGCAGCAACCGCCAATGCAGCACCCACAGGCTCTTGGTTAAACAACGCCGCCTGCTCACGCGGTATCAAGCCCGTATCCAAATTCGCCTGCGCAAAAGAGTCGCTGCGCACGACATACCGTAAAAACTGCACATTGGTGTTCAAACCCACAATGTGCGTCTTTGCCAACGCATCATCCATCCGCGCCAAGGCCTGCTCGCGCGTCGCACCGTGCACGATCAGCTTTGCGATCATGGAATCGTAATACGGCGAAATCGTATCGCCTTCGCGCACACCCGAGTCAACACGCACATTAACCGCTGAGTTGCCGCCAGCTGTCCGTTCAAAGGTGACATGCTCAGGCAAACCATAAACCCTCAACTGCCCTGTAGCAGGCAAAAATTGGTTGTCCGGGTTTTCCGCGCAAATCCGCGCTTCAATTGCATGACCGGTGATGCGCAGTTGCTCTTGTTTGAGAGGCAGCGGTTCGCCACTGGCCACTAACAACTGCCACTCTACCAAATCCAAGCCCGTGATCGCTTCCGTCACAGGATGCTCAACCTGCAAGCGCGTATTCATCTCCATAAAAAAGAAATTCATGTCACCATTGGGCTGCTGCTCGACGATGAACTCCACCGTACCCGCGCCCACATAGTTCACCGCACGCGCTGCCGCTACGGCTGTCGCCCCCATTTGCTGACGCATCGATTCTGACAAGCCCGGTGCAGGCGCTTCTTCCAAGACTTTTTGATGACGACGCTGCACAGAGCAATCGCGCTCAAACAAGTACACATAGTTGCCCTGTGTGTCGCCAAACACCTGAATTTCAATATGCCGTGGGCGTTGCACGTACTTTTCAATCAGCACCGCATCGTCGCCAAAACTGTTGATGGCTTCACGCTTGCACGAAGCCAAAGCCGCTGCAAAATCTGTAGCCTTATCAACAATCCGCATCCCTTTGCCACCACCGCCCGCACTGGCTTTGATGAGGACGGGATAGCCCATGCCATCGGCCTGCTCCTGCAGGAAAGCAGGGTCTTGGTTAGCGCCGTGATAGCCCGGCACCAACGGCACGCCAGCTTTCTCCATCAACTGCTTGGATTCGGCCTTCAGCCCCATCGCTTGAATCGCGCTTGCCGGTGGGCCGATAAAAACCAAGCCTGCCGCTTGGCAAGCCGTAGCAAACGCGTCGTTTTCGCTCAAAAAGCCATAGCCTGGGTGAATCGCTTGCGCGCCCGTGGCCAGAGCGGTTTCGATGATTTTCTCCCAGCGCAGATAGCTCTCTTTAGGTGGACTGCCACCGATGTAAACAGCCTCATCGCAACTTGCCACATGCTTGGCGTGTGCATCTGCATCTGAATAGACGGCTACTGTTTTGATACCCAGTCTGGCGCAAGTAGCGGCAACTCGGCAAGCGATTTCGCCACGGTTGGCGATTAGAATTTTTTTAAACATGGTCATTACATCCTGAATACGCCAAAACGTGTTTCCGGTATCGATGCATTCATGGCCGCACTCAAACCCAGCGCCAAGACACGGCGCGTGTCTGCAGGGTCGATCACGCCGTCGTCCCATAAACGCGCGGTGGCGAAATAGGGATGACCTTGCACCTCGTATTGCGTCTTGATGGGGGCTTTGAAAGCATCTTCTTCCTCGGCGCTCCATGCGCCGCCTTTGGATTCAATGCCGTCACGCTTGACCGTTGCCAGCACACTGGCGGCTTGTTCGCCACCCATAACACTGATGCGCGCATTCGGCCACATCCACAGGAAGCGCGGCGAAAAAGCCCGGCCGCACATGCCATAGTTGCCCGCGCCAAAACTGCCGCCAATGATGATGGTGAACTTGGGCACGGCGGCGGTAGCCACAGCCGTGACCATCTTGGCACCGTTGCGGGCAATGCCTTCGTTCTCGTACTTGCGGCCGACCATGAAGCCGGTGATGTTCTGCAAAAAGACCAGCGGCGTCTTGCGCTGGCAGCACAGCTCGATGAAGTGCGCCGCCTTCTGCGCACTCTCGCTGAACAGGATGCCGTTGTTGGCGACGATGCCCACCGGGATGCCTTCGATGTGGGCGAAGCCGGTGACCAGCGTGGCGCCGTAGCGCGCCTTGAATTCGTCGAACTCCGACCCGTCGACGATGCGGGCGATGATCTCGCGCACGTCGAAGGGTTTGCGTGGGTCCTTGGGGATCACGCCGTGCAGCTCCGCCTGGTCGAACAGCGGCGCGCGCGGCGGCACCAGCTTCATCTGTTCGGGCTTGCGCCAGTTGAGGTTGGCGATGCTGGCGCGCGCGATCGCCAGCGCATGCAGGTCGTTCTCGGCCAGGTGGTCGGCCACGCCCGACAGCCGCGTGTGCACGTCGCCGCCGCCCAGGTCTTCGGCGCTGACCACTTCGCCGGTGGCGGCCTTCACCAGCGGCGGGCCGCCGAGGAAGATGGTGCCCTGGTTGCGCACGATGATCGACTCGTCGCACATCGCCGGAACGTACGCGCCGCCCGCGGTGCAGGAGCCCATCACCACGGCAACCTGGGGAATTCCCTGCGCGGAGAGGTTCGCCTGGTTGTAGAAGATCCGCCCGAAGTGCTCCTTGTCGGGAAAGACTTCGTCCTGCAACGGCAGGAAAGCGCCGCCGGAATCGACAAGATAGATGCACGGCAGGCGGTTCTGCAGCGCGATCTCCTGCGCGCGCAGGTGCTTCTTGACCGTCATGGGATAGTAGGTGCCGCCCTTCACGGTGGCGTCGTTGGCGACGATCATCACCTCGCGACCCTCGACCCGACCGATACCGGTAATCACGCCGGCGGATGGGGCGCCATCGTCGTACATGCCGTGGGCCGCGAGTTGCGAGAGCTCCAGGAAGGGCGTGCCGGGGTCGAGCAGGGCGCGCACGCGCTCCCGCGGCAACAGCTTGCCGCGCGCGAGGTGCTTGCCTTGCGCCTCGGGGCCGCCTCCCTCCGCCACGCGCGCCACCTGGGCGCGCAGATCCTGCACCAGCTCGCGTAGCTTGCCGGCATTCGCCTGGAACGCGGGCGAGCCGGTGTCGAGCCGGGACTTGATCACGGGCATGTCAGCGTTTGCGGCGCGTGAAGGGGCGGTAGGAAAGCCGCAGCGCGATGGTGAGCATCGTCGCACCCAGGAACCAGCGTGTCTCGCCGCCCAGGAGCAATTGCACGACGCCCATCGCCATGGGAATCTCGCAGAGCGCGC